>JBBSIW010000171.1:0-5745 GCA_038231895.1 Solirubrobacterales bacterium
GATCGCGGCGGCGATGTCGCTGCGACGGACGAGTTCCCCGGGCTCGCAGCCCAAGATCTCGCAGAGCACCATCAACAGCCGCAGGTTCAGGCGTTCGGGGCGGCCTGTGACCAGCCGCCACACCTGCGAGTCAGATAGCTGAATGTCGTGCTCGATGAGCCGTGGCCGTAGCTCGGTGGCCTTGAACATCCCGCGCTCGGCCATCAGCACCCGCAGGCGCCAGTCATAGTCGATTGCCATCACGCCCCTCCGAGCCGGGACAGTTGGTCATCGATCGCCGAGCGGACCATGCGATCCTTGAAGTCATCGCCGACCGACAGGTAGATCGCGGTCGTCGCGGCGTGGCTGTGGCCGACCTGGTCCTGGATGAACTTCGCTGCCCACCCCAGCTCCGCCAGGTGCGTGACGTAGCCGTGGCGCAGGCAGTGAGGCGTCAAGAGCTGGTCGAGGCCTGCCTCTGCGCGGATCTCGGCGAAGCGCTCGTTGATGTAGCTGACGGCGATCCTCGTGCCGCGCTCGGTCAGGAACATAGCGGGATGCTCTGGGCGCCCGAAGCACGGCCGCACCTCGGCCAGGTACTGCTCGACGACGTCGACCGCCCAGTCAAAGACAGTCAGCACCGTGCGCCGCTGCGGCCCGCCGCCGCGCTTGGACTTGCCATGGCGCACGTGCACCTGACCGTGCGCGCGGAACTCCGGGCGCTTCGCCGCCGAGCGAAAGTCACACACGTCGAGCATCGCGACTTCCGCGCGGCGCAGCCCCCACGCGAACTTGACCTTGAACAGCGCCCGTCGCGCCACGCCTGCAACGACCCCTTACGCCCGCGACGACGACACACCGCGATGCGCGCCTCGCACGCAGCAAAGAACGCCTTGAGCTCATCGACGGTCAACGGGCGCCGACGCGGGTCGCCCTCGAACTCGTCGAGGTGCGCGACGAGGTTACGCTCGTCAAAGAGCTGCCCTGGGCCGCGGCCGAACTCCCGCTCGCAGATCACCACCCACGGGTAGCGCCGGTCGCATGCGTACTCCGAGAAGGTCCTCAGTCGCTGCTGATAGCAGCGCAGCGTCGAGCGCGCCAGGCGCTGTGGACGGGCCAGCAGATCCTCGAAGTACTCATCTGCGTGCGACGCCCGCCACTCCCACGGCCAGGCGCCGACATGCCCGACAAACGCCCGCACCATCGCCTCATTAGCGCGGATCGTCTTCGGCTTTAGATACCGCGCCGTTTGCTGGCTGCGCCACCCAGCCACCATCGCGTCAAACACCGCCTGCTCCAAGCGCAGCGGGCGCACCCCGGCCCCGAACACCCGCGCCAGCGCCAGCGCCCCGTCGACGTCCTGCGGCGAGTACACGCCATGCGGGCTGACCAGGCTCTGCATCCCCCGCGACTCAATCGCATCAATCGCAAGCCCGCCATGGGGCAGGCGACGAACGTCCCGCACGTTCGGAGGAATTCCTCCGAACGTGCGAGCCCTCCGCAACCCCTGCAGCCGTCAAGCTCCCCGCAGATAGCGTACTCGCCAGCTCGCATCTAACGCAACCACCGACAGTTGAAGCCGTACCCCGTGCTCGTGGGCTCCTGGACGAACTGCGGCAGCAGGATGAACGCCGAGTACATGCCCACGCCGACCAGCACCGCGACGAGATTAGTGGTCCAGATGCCGCGGATGCGCATCATCCGCATGTCGACGAGCGGCTCGCTCGAGCGCAGCTCGACGGCCACCCAGGCGGCGAGGATGGCGGCGCCGAGCGCGAGCAGCCCGAACGTCTTCGCCGAGCCCCATCCCCAGGCGGTGGTCTGGCTGACCGCAACGAGCACGAGGCTCACACCGGCCGACATGAGCGCCGCGGCCACCCCAGTTGACCCGGCCGGGCGTCTTGACCGGCGACTAGTGGCGCCTCCTGCAAGTTCGCTGTCACAGGCAGGGCCCCTGCCGCGTGACCGGAAGTCCTCGCCGACGTGTTCGGCCGAGGATGGAGGTTTTTGGATGGCGGCGGCACCCCCCGATCGTGTTTGGACGCGGAGCAGCGCTCGGAGCTGAAGCGGATCGTGCGCGCGGTGAGCTCTGAGGTGCGAATGGTGGAGCGAGCGCGAATCGTGCTGGCCTGCGCGGAGGGGCGGTCGGTGGATGAGATCACCCCGAGCGCTTGACTGCTCGCGCCCGAAGGTTGCCAAGTGGCGGGGGCGGTTCGCGCGGCAGGGGGTCGAGGGGTTGCGGGACGCGCCGCGTCCCGGGGCGCCATTGACCCACGGGCCGGAGACCCGGGCGCTGTTGATCGCCAAGGCGTGCACCCGGCCGGAGCCGAGCGAGGAGGGCGCGCGGCGCGAGCGCTGGACCTAGGGGACCCACAGATGCGTCGCGAGCGCGGCGCCGAGGATGATCACCAGCGGCAGCCAGAAGAGCCAGTGGTAGGAGAGGTGGCCGACGATGAAGCCGGCGAGCACCACGCCCGCCCCGCCGCCGATCCCGATCAGCGAGGACATGAGGCCGATGCCGCCCGCGACGCGCTCGCGCGGGAACTCGTCGCGGATGATGCCGAAGGCCAGCGGGAAGATCCCGCCACCCGCGCCCTGGATCACGCGCCCGACGATGAGCAACCCCATGGAGGAGGCGAGCGCGGAGATGAGCGTCCCGAACGCGAGCAGGAGCAGCACCGCCATGAGGACGCGCTCCTTGCCGTCATGTCGCCGAGGCGGCCGAGGATCGGCGTGCCGACCGACGCGCTCAGGAGATAGGCGGTGAGCACCCAGCTCACCGAGGTCTCGGAGGCGTGCAGGGAGCGCTGGATCTCGGGAAGGGCGGGCAGCACGAGGGACTGCAGGAGCGCATAGGCGATCCCGCCCACCGCGAGCACCGCAAGCGTGACCTGGTAGCGCTGGCGGGTCGCCGGCACGTTCTGCTCGCGCGCCATCGCTATCCCCCGTGCTCGGTGAGGCGCCGGCGCACCTTGCGGCGGCGTGCCTCGAGCTCGCTGGCCAGCGACTCGAGCTCCTCGCGGCGGCGTCGGACCAGGGCGAGCTGCTCATCGATGTGACCGAGGGCCTCGGCGAGGATCTCGCGCCGGCGCTCTGGGGCCGGATCGCCCTCGTGCCATTCGCGGCGCAGGAGGGCACGCGCTTCCTCGGCTTCGACGAGCCGCCCGAGCTCGTCGAGGCTCACGCCGAGCAGGTCCTTGAGGCGCATGACCTCCCCCAGGCGCTCGACGTCGGCCTCGGTGTAGAGGCGGTGCTGCCCCGACGCGCGCCCTGCCCCGCCCGGCAGGAGTCCGATCTCCTCGTAGTAGCGGATCGTCCGCGGCGTGGTGCCCGCGAGCCGTGCGACGTCGCCGATCCGCAGGTCCGCTGCGGTTGTTGCAGCGCTCATCGAGCGACCGCCGTCGCCGCGCTCCGAGCCGCCTCGACGTTCGCGCCGCTCGCCTGCTTCGGGCGCAGCAGGGAGACGGCGGTACCGATGAGGGCGGTAGCCGCCAATACCCGGAGCGCGGTGTGCATGTTGGCGATGAACGGCGCCAGCTCCTGCTCTGAGAGGCCCTGCGCGAGGCCCGAGAAGATCCGAAACAGCACGTCCTTGGGTACCGCGGCGGTGATGATCGCGAGCACGAAGGCAATCGAGAGGACCGCGCCGGTGTTCTGGAGCATCATCCGCGCGCCGGCGGCGATCCCGCGACGATGGGCCGGCACGGTGCCCATCATCGCCGAGGTATTGGGCGAGTTGAACATGCCCGAGCCGATGCCGACGATCCCGAGCCAGATCGCGCTCTGCCAGTACGGGGAGTGCGCCTGCAGCGTCGTCATGAGCGCGAGGCCAAGCGCACTCACGAGCATCCCCAGCGCGGCCAGCACGCGCGACCCGTGGCGGTCGGCCCAGACGCCGGCGAGCGGAGAGGCGACGAGCATGCCGGCCGCGAGCGGTATGAGCTTGATCCCCGCCGTGATCGGGTCGTCGCCCTGGGCGCCCTGGAAGTAGAAGACGAAGACGAACATGAGCGCGAAGCGCGCGAGCCCGTTGATGAACGCGGCCGCGGTGGCGGCTGCGAACAAGCGGTTGCGGAAGATCGTCAGGTCGAGCATCGGGGCGCGCCCGCGGCGCTCGATGAGCACGAAGAGCGGCAGGAGCACGACCGCCAGCGCGAGCCCCACGATCACGACCGGGTCGCTCCAGCCCGAGAGCCCTCCGCGCGAGATCCCCAGCGCGAGGCCGGTCAGCCCAACGACGAAGGTCAGCGTGCCGAGCGTGTCAAAGCCGCGAACCTCGTCGGGCTTGGCGAGCTCGCGCAGGACGAGTCCACCCCACAACGCGCCGGCGAGGCTGAAGGGAACGTTGAACCAGAAGACCCAGTGCCAGGAGATGGAGACCAGCACCCCGCCGAGCACCGGTCCGAAGACCAGGCCCGCGGCGGCGATCATGGTGTTCGTTCCCATCGCGAGGCCGAGCTGCTCGCGCGGGAACGCGTCCGTGACCAGCGCCGCGGAGTTGGCGAAGATGAACGCGGCCCCAATCCCCTGGACGATCCGCCACGCGATGAGCTGGGTTCCATCCGCCGCGAACCCCGCGCCGAGCGAGGCGAGAGCGAAGACGACGAACCCGGCCACGTAGGCATGCTTGCGCCCGAAGAGATCCGAGAGACGGCCCGCGGTGAGCACGAGCACGGTCGAAGCGATCATGTACGCCAGAATCACCCACACGAGCGAGAGCAGGCTCGTGTGCAGCGCCCGCTCGAGGTCGGGCAGCGCGATGATGAGCGTGCCCGAGTTGATGGTGGCCAAGAGCATCCCGAAGCTCGTGCAGGAGAGCGCCCACCACTTGTACTGGGCGTGATCGGCGTCAACGCCGGGGCGCCGGCGCGAGCGCTCGCGTCCCGGAAGGGCCTCGACCGCGCGTCGGCTTTCAGAGGATGAAGACTCGGAGGACAAATCGTCAGGTTCTTAGACTCAATCTTTACGCAAACGTCAGATTAGCAGCCGTTGGGACCCGAGAGCTGCCGCGATATTCTTGAGCGTCCGTGCGCGGGCGTGACACGAACCGAGCAGGGCGCGGACACCCTCGCCGCGCCCTTGACGCCACCTCATGACCGCCCGCGAGCGTCTCTCGGACCGCAGGCTCAACCGCGCGCTGCTCGCGCGCCAGGGCCTGCTCGAGCGCTTCGACGCGCCGCTCGTCGAGGTGGTAGAGGCGATCGGCGCGATGCAGGGCCAGGCCTGGGGCGCGCTGCCGGTCGGCCTGTGGTCGCGGATGACCTCGTTCGCGCCGGGGGACCTCTACGGCGCGCTGGAGCGCGGCGATCTGCGCTGGGGCATCGGCGTCCGCGGCACGCTGCACCTCGTCAGTGCACGCGAGCACCCGGCCTATGCCGTGGTGGCGCAGGCGGGGTCGACGGGCAGCTGGCACCGGGCCATCGAGGAGACGACGCCGGCGATGGATGAGTTGCGCGCCGGCGTCCTGGACCTCACTACGCCTCAGGCGCGCTCGAATGAGGAGATTCGCGAGTTCGTGGAGGCATGGGTGAGCGAGCGTCCCGAGGCGATCGATCCAAGGGAGCTGGAGGCTCAGCGATCGCTGAAGTGGCGACCGATCTACCGCTCGAGCGCGCTGACCCGGGTGCCCGCCGGCGGAGCGTGGGGCGCCAAGGCGCCCGGCGACCACCTCGCCGCGCCGATCCCGCCGGGCAGCGCGCAGGCGCCCAACGCGGATGACGCCCTCGCCCAGGTCACGCGCCGGCACCTGCGCGCATTCGGCCCCGC
>JBBSIW010000172.1:0-5741 GCA_038231895.1 Solirubrobacterales bacterium
TCATCGACTACGGCCTGATTCCCGAGTTCATCGGGCGCCTGCCCGTGATGTCGGCCATCCACCAGCTCTCAAAGGACGACCTGGTCACGATCCTCACCGAGCCGCGACACGCGCTCGTCAAGCAGTTCCAGCGCTTCTTCTCCTTCGACGGCATCGAGCTCGTGTTCGCCGACGACTCGCTCAACTCGGTCGCCCAGAAGGCGCTGGAGCGCGAGACCGGCGCCCGCGGCTTGCGTTCCATCATCGAGGAGGTGCTGCTCGAGGTGCAATTCGAGCTCCCCTCCCGCCGGGACGTCAAGAAGTGCGTGGTGACCAAGGAGACGATCGAGCGCGGCCTCAAGCCCACCCTGGTGACCGAGGCGGCACCTGACGAGGAGGAGCCTGCCGAGGAGCGCCGCGAGGAGTCGGCCTAGGCCGGTCCTTTTGCGTGGCGCCCAATGCGGCGCTGCGCGATCTCGAGGGACTCGACGTCGATAAGGTCCTGCGGCCGAGCGGCCGCGCGCTTCATCGCCAGCAGGTCGGGGATGGACGCGACGCGCACGTCGACGCCCACGATCTCCAAGATGTCTGCCATTGCCCGCAGCTTCGGGTAGGGCGGTGCCCCCGCCGGATTCACGAGGAGATCGAGCCCGCCGAGCCGTGTGTCCAGGCACAGGATCTGGGTCTGGCGCAGGGTTCGCTGGTCCGCGACGAACGGCAGGTCCTCATCGATGCCTCGAAGGCGGGCGCCGAGGCGCTGGAGGACGTCGCCGAGCGCCTCGAGGTTGTCAGCCTCGACCGAGTAGCAGATGTCGAGATCCTTGGTGAAGCGAGGGCTGGCCTGCGCGATCACGGCGATTCCCCCTATCACGACGAAGTCGACTCGGGCATCCGCGAGCTCGCGGATGAGGCCGGTGGGGCGAAAGTCAGGCCAGGCGGGCACGGGCCCGTTGTCCCGCAGCGGCGATCTGGCCGGCCTCGTCGTGCATCGTCTCCAGCGCTTCCAATCGCTGACTCGGGGTGAGCTCGAGGTGCTTGCGGATAAGGCTCTCGTCCACCGACGGCGGTTGCGGTTCCGCCGTGAGCGCAAGGCGGTGTCCTGTCGCCCCCAGCGCGCGCTCGAGCGTCTGGACTGTCGGGTTCGCGGCCCCGCTCTCCAGCCGGGCGATCACCGACTGCGTCGTCCCGAGCCGGCGAGCCAGCTGGGTCTGCGTGAGGCCGGCGGCGTCGCGGGCATTGCGGATGAGCGCTGCTGGCGCCATGGGCCATAGCTTAACAGCAATATCGCTTATAGACGATTTGATTGCTCCATGAGCGGCGGGCGCCGGCGAACCGCTGCCTCCTAGACTTGCCGCCAGGTGCCCGACCCCTCTCCCAAAGCCAGCCTGCAAGAGCGCACGCGCTACGAGCCATCCGAGGTCGAGCCGCGCATCGCCGCGCGGTGGCTTGAGTCCGGCCTCTTTCATGCCGAGCCCGCCGGCACGCCGGAGGAGAACTACTCGATCGCCATACCGCCCCCCAACGTCACGGGGTCGCTGCACATGGGCCACGCGCTCAACGGCTCGATCCAGGACGTGTTGGTGCGCCACCACCGCATGCGCGGGCAACGGACCAAGTGGGTCCTCGGGACCGACCACGCCGGCATCGCCACCCAAACGCAGGTGGAGAAGCAGCTGATCGCCGAGGGCTCCAGCCGCGAAGCGATCGGGCGCGAGGCGTTCGTGGACCGAGTGTGGGAGTGGCGGCAGCGCTACGGACCACAGATCATCGGCCAGTTCCAGCGCCTCGGCGCCTCCTGCGACTACCAGGAGGAGCGCTTCACGCTCGACGAGGGCTACGCGCAAGCGGTGATGAAGGTCTTCGTCGATCTCTACGACAAGGGCTACATCTACCGGGACCGCTACATGGTCAACTGGGACCCGGGTCTGGGCTCGGCGATCTCCGACCTCGAGGTCGAGCAGCGCGAGGTCGACGACACGCTGTACTCCATCGACTACGACCTCGAGGATGGCGGGAAGCTCACCGTCAGCACGGTGCGCCCCGAGACCATGCTGGGGGACACCGCGGTGGCCGTGAACCCCGACGACGAGCGCTACCGGGACCTCGTGGGACGTACGGCGATCCTTCCCCTCGTCGGCCGGCGCCTTCCGGTGATCGCCGACGAGTACGTCAAGCCCGAGTTCGGGACCGGCCAGCTCAAGATCACGCCCGGCCACGACCCCAACGACTTCGAGATCGGCCGCCGGCACGGCCTCGAGCAGGTCTCGGTGATCGGCGAGGACGGCCGCATGGCCGCGGAGGCCGGCGAGCCGTTCGCTGGCCTCCCCGTCCTCGAGGCGCGTGACGCGGTCGTCGCCGCACTGGAGGCCGAGGGACGGATCGCCGGACGCGAGGAATACCGCCACGAGGTCCCCTACTCCCACCGGTCGGGCGAGCGAATCGAGCCGCTGATCTCGCTGCAGTGGTTCATGGCCATGGAGCAGCTCGCCCCCCCCGCAATCGACGCCGTGACGTCGGGGCGCGTGCGCATCACGCCCGACAACCACCGCCGCGTCTACCTCGACTGGATGGCGAGGATCCGGCCCTGGTGCATCTCGCGTCAGCTGTGGTGGGGCCACCAGCTCCCGATCTACTACCGCCGCGAGGAGACCTATGTTGGGGTGGAGCCGCCCGAGGGAGAGGGGTGGGAGCGAGACCCCGACGTGCTCGACATGTGGTTCTCCTCGGCGCTGTGGCCGTTCGCCACGCTCGGCTGGCCCCAGCAGACCGAGGCGCTGCGCGCCTTCTACCCGACCGACGTCCTCTCCACCGCGCGCGACATCCTGTTCCTGTGGGTGGCGCGGATGATCATGATGGGCCTCGAGTTCGCCGGGGACGTCCCGTTCCGCGACGTCTACGTGCACTCGGTCATCCAGGCCCGCGACGGTCGGCGCATGAGCAAGTCGCTGGGAACCGGCATCGACCCGGTGGATGAGATCGAGGCCCACGGCGCCGACGCGGTGCGCTTCGGGCTGCTGGCCATGTCCTCCACCCAGGACGTGCGCTACTCGGCCGAGAAGGTCGGACAGGGACAGCAGCTGGCCAACAAGCTCTGGAACGCATCGCGCCTGGTCCTGCTCGGGGTTGCTGACGGGACCCGCGCGGGCCCCCAGCCGCGCTCGGTGGAGGATCGCTGGATCCTCGCGCGGCTCGTCGATGCCCAAGCTCAGACCCGCGACGCGATCGACTCCTATGACTTCGCGCGCGGGGCGCTCGGCCTCTACGCCTTCGTCTACGGCGAGCTCTGCGACTGGTACCTCGAGCTGGTCAAGCCGCGCCTGTATGACCAGGAGCCCGAGGTCTCGGCCACGCTGCTCCACGTACTGCGCGACACGCTGGCCATGGCCCATCCCTTCATCCCGTTCGTGACCGAGGAGATCTGGTCGCACCTTCCGGGCGCCGAGGGCCTGCTCGCGGGCCTGAGAGTCGAGGACCCCGATCTCTCGCTCCGCGATCCCGCGGCCGAGGCCGAGGTCGGCCGCCTGATCGACGCGGTCCAGACGCTACGGGGCTGGCGCGACCTCGTCGGCTGCCGGCCCGGCGAGCTCGTGCCCGTCCGTCTGCGAGCCGAGGGCTACGAAGCCACGGCGGGCCAGCTCGCGCGCCTCGCGCGCCTCACCCTGATCGCCGATGGGGGGAACCCGGTGGCGAAGGTCCCCGTCGCGGGTGGGATGGTGGAGGTACTGGCGGGCGGGGGGTTTGACCCAGTCGAGGCCGAGCGCCGGCGCAGCGACCGGCGCACGACGCTCGACGCGGAAATCGCCCGCAGCCAGGCCAAGCTCTCGAACCAGCGCTTCGTGGACCGGGCGCCTGCGGCTGTCGTGGAGGCCGAGCGCGACAAGCTGGCCCGGCTGCGCACCGACCTGGAGGCCTTGTGAGCACCACGTGGTCCTATGCGCAGGCGCAAGAGCATCTGCAGTCCCTCGAGCTCTTCGGCATGCGCTTCGGCCTCGACCGCATGCACCGGCTGATGACGGCGCTCGACTCTCCCCAGCGCCGCTTTGCCTCGATCCACGTGGTCGGAACCAACGGGAAGTCCTCGACCGTCCGCATGACCGCAGCCATCCTCCAGCGCCAAGGACTGCGCACGGGAACCTACGTCTCTCCCCACCTGACGAGCTTCGCGGAGCGAATCCAGATCGACGGACGAGACCTCGAGGCGCCCGCGTTCGCCGCTGCCGTGCAGCGCGCCGCCCATGCCGCCGCGCTCGTCAACCGCACGCTGCCGGGCGAGGACCGCGTGACCCAGTTCGAGCTCTTGACCGCCGCCGCCTATGCCGAGCTGGCCGCGCGGGAGGTCGACGTCGCGGTCGTCGAGGCCGGGCTGGGCGGGCGCTATGACGCGACGAACGTGATCCCCTCGAAGGTCCAGGCGCTCACGAACGTGGGACTCGAGCACACCCGCTGGCTGGGCCCCACGGTGCGCGACATCGCACGGGAGAAGCTCGCGGTCGTCAGAGACGCGGGCACGCTCGTCATTGGGGCGCTCGAGGCCGAGGCCCGCAGCGAGGCGGGAGCGGTCGCGGCGCGGCGAAGCGCGCGCCTGGTGGAGGCTCCGGTAGGAGCTCCCTCAGAGCTTGCCGCTCGCGGTGCCTTCCAGCGGCGCAACTTCGGCGTGGCGCGCGCAGTGGCCGAGGCGTTTGCAGGCCCGCTGAGCGAGCGGGCGGTGCGTGAGGCGGCCGCCACCGTCACCGTCCCCGGCCGCTGCGAGGTCGTGGCCTACGAGCCGCTCACGGTGCTCGACGGCGCGCACAATCCCAGCGGGGTGGCGGCGCTCGTCGACGGCCTGCCCGAGATCTTCGGCCCACCTCGCCCGGCTCCCGTGGTCGCGGTCGTGTCCATCCTCGATGACAAGGACGCTGCTGGGATGCTCGCCCGGCTCCTCCCCGCCTGCGACGTCGTGCTCTTCACCTCGAATCCCAACCCCCGGGCCTTGCCTCCGGCGACGCTTCAGTCCCTCGCCCAGCAGCTGGGCTTTGCCGGGGCCGGCGAGATCGTGACCGATCCCGCGGGCGCGCTGACCCTGGCCCGCTCTCGGGCGCGCGGGGGCGGAGTGGTGATCGCGACCGGCTCGATCTATCTTGTGGCGGCGCTGGCGAGCGTGGCACGGTCTCCGCAGGCGCAGGCGCAGGCACGATGAACGAGGACGACGCCCCCCACTTCTTTCCCATGATCGCCCTGGTGGCGGTGGCGGTGGCGCTCGTGATCCTCGTCTTCTTCGGCGTGGGCTACGCCTTCGGGCGCCTTTTTCTCTGATCGGCATCGCCTGGGGCGCACGCGCGATGCGCCCGACCCGCCGGCTACACTCGCCGCATCATGGCGCCTCCAGCCATCTTCGGGATCGACAGCGGCGGGCTCAACCTCTTCATCAGCCTGCTGATCCTGAGCCTCGTCCTGGTGTGGCTTGCAACGATCTACTGGACCTACGCGGATGCCCGGCGCCGCTTGGTCGACTCGATGCTGATCGGCTGCGCGACGGCGGCGGCGATCTTCCCGTTCGTGGGGGCCATCGTGTACATGATCGTGCGCCCGCCCGAGTTCCTCGACGACGTGCGCGAGCGCGAGCTCGAGATGCTGGCGAGCCAAGCCCGGGTGGCGCAGCTCGGCTTTCTGCAGTGCCCCGAGTGCCGCGGCGAGGTAGAGCGAGAGTTCGTTCGCTGCCCAAGCTGCCGGCAGCGCCTGAAGAACCCCTGCGTACGGTGCTCGCGCCCGCTGGATCCAAA
>JBBSIW010000173.1:0-5730 GCA_038231895.1 Solirubrobacterales bacterium
GAACCTCCTGGGCAAGCTTGCCCAAGGCATCCTCCCCTTGGCGCGTAAGCCGCTCGCGCAACCCTTCGTCCGTGGTCTCATCCGTCATGGCGCACGTCCCTTCGGTCGCCTGCACAGCGAGCGGCGCCACTGTAGCGCACCCCACTACCTACACGCGAGGGCGCCAGCGGCGCGGGCCGGGCTCGATCATGCTCGAGTTCGACCTCAGGGTCGGCCCGCATGATCTCACCGAACCGCACCGAAGACCTACCGACTGCGCGCAGGGGACGCCTTCCCGTTGTAATTGTCAAATACACCCAGTAGCGTTGCCGTCCGTGACCGGGGGCCAGGGTGCTAGGTTAGCCCTTGCCTGCCAGAGCACAGGATGGCTGTCACGCGGGGAGGAGACCGGCGCGGAGCATGAGCAGACGTAAGCTATTTGTCGCATTGATGGTGGCTGGCCTGATCTCGATCGGGCTGGGCTCCTCCGTGCTGTCGGTGTTCGCGGACTCGCAGATCAACCTCCCCACCGGGGGGAAGTCGATCACCGTCCCGCTGCCCGGGGCGCCCTGCCTGCCGCTGCCCCCGCTGATCACCTGCGAGCCGGCGACGACGAGCTCCCCCGCGCAGTCACCAGCGCAACCCTCGCCCCAACAACCAGTGGCGCCCCCCGCTACGCCGACCACCGTCCAGCCGGGCCCGCAGGCTTCCGCCCCCCGTCGAACCATCGGCGCCGGCAAGGAGAAGGGTAAAGCTCAACCTAAGGGTACGACCAGTCCGACCCTGGGCAAGCCCCACTCCGACGACGTCAAGCCCAAGCGGTCCGCAAATGGTGAGCCCCGGGCTCAGGACGGTCAGCCGACGGTTGACAACCCGACGTTCTCATTCGCGCAGGTGGGTGCGGCGCCCTTGGGGGTGCCCAACTTCTTCATCGAGAAGTTTCGGATCCCGCCGTTCCTGCTGCCGATCTACCAGGCGGCCGGAACCGAGTACGGCGTGCCGTGGCAGGTGCTCGCCGCGATCAACGAGATCGAGACCGACTACGGGCGCAACCTCTCGGTCTCCTCAGCCGGAGCGTACGGATGGATGCAGTTCATCCCCTCCAGCTGGAAGGCCTACGGCGTTGACGCCAACGGCGATGGCAAGAAGGATCCCTACAACCCGGTGGACGCGATCTTCGCGGCGGCGCGTTATCTGCGCGCCGCGGACGGCGATCGGGACATCAAGAAGGCGATCTTCGCCTACAACCACGCCGACTGGTACGTGCAGTCGGTGCTGGTGCGCGCCAAGCTCATCGGCGGCATACCGGCCGATCTGATCGGCTCGCTGACCGGGCTGACCCAGGGTCACTTCCCCGTCGCGGCGACGGCCACCTACGCCGACGATCTCGACGAGAAGCGCGCCACCCGCCGGGTGCGATCGGGCAACGCGGCGGTCGCGGTGAACGCAAAGGCCGGGCGGCGGGAGGTCAACATCTTCGCGCGCACCGGGGCGCCGGTGATCGCCGTGAACGACGGCGTCATTCGCCAGGTCGGCAAGGACAAGGCCCGCGGCCGCTTCGTAGTCCTCCAGGACGTCTACGGCAACCAATACACGTACTCCCATCTGGGACAGGTCGCGCGGTCCTTCCCCTCGCCCAAGCAAGAGGAGGTCCAGCCCACGGCCAAGCAGCTCAAGAGCGACCTGGAGCTGCCGCCCAAGGACGCCGCGCCCACGCAGTCGGCCAGCGGAGGCAAGCAGGTCAAGACTGCTCCGAAGACCTCGCGACCCTCCTCCGGGAGCACCGGCGGCGGGGATGTCACGACCGGAGTCTCACCCGGCGCCGGGGCGTCGAAGGAGCGCTTGTTCGCCCATCCGGGTCGGGCGTCTGCGTACAAGGCGGGCGGGGATCAGCAGCTGCTGGGGTCGGGTCGCCCAGTGGCAGGCTATGACACGTTCGACTCCTACGTGGGCAAGGTGCTGGGGCTCAAGCGCTCGGATGTGACCTTCAAGGCGCTCAGGCCCGGCGCGCAGGTGATCGCCGGGACGATCCTGGGGCGAATCGACCGCACCGATAACCGGCTCGCGCCGCACGTCGGGTTCTCCCTGCGCCCCACCGGACGCGGCGCGCCGCAGGTCGACCCCAAGCCCATCCTCGACGGCTGGAAGCTGCTCGAGGCCACAGCCGTCTACCGCGCGTCGGACAAGAACCCCTTCTGGGGGCGCGACGCCAAGAACCCCTCCATCGGGCAGATCCTGCTGATGTCCAAGAGCCAGCTCGAGAAACGGGTGCTCGCCGACCCCCGCATCGAGATCTATGCCTGCGGCCGGAGCGACATCTCAGCTCACATCATCGACCATCGCGTCCTCGCCGCCCTCGAATTCCTCGCCGCCTCAGGCCTGCGCCCCTACGCCTCCACGCTGAAATGCGGGCACAGCCTCTACATCGCCGGCGGCGGCGCAATCTCAGAGCACAGCTACGGCGACGCCGTGGACATCGCCAAGATCAACGGGATCCCCATCCTCGGCCACCAAGGCCCCGGCAGCATCGCCGACATCGCGGAACGACGCATCATGACCCTCCAAGGCACCATGCAGCCCAACCAGCTCATCAGCCTCATGACCTACGCCGGCGTCCCCTACGCCTGGGCGCAGGGCGACCACGCCGACCACATCCACATCGGCTGGCCACCCCTGTTCGGCGACAACGCCAAGATCCGCCAGCACTACAACTCGGTGCTCAAGCCCAACCAGTGGGTCAAGCTCATCGACCGCCTCAATCAGATCGACGAGCCCGTCGTTCCCACGAAACCCAGCAAGTACGCGATCGACGCCAAGAAGTAGGCAGCCGGCAGCCGCGCCCCGTGAGCTGGTTAGTGCGCCGCCCGGTCCGAGGGCTCGACGCGGAGAGCAGCGAGCAGAGCCTCGAGCTCTGCTTCCACGTCGCCGTTGAGCTTGACCTCGGCCGCGGCGTCGAGCGGGGTCCTGCCCTGGGTGATGATCGCGATGCGCCCGCCGCGAGCCAGCGTCACCGCCGGCAGCTGCGCCACCGGATAGACCTCGAGTGAGGAGCCGATGCAGAGCAAGAGATCCGCGCGCTCGGCGAGCGCCTGCGCCCGACTCAGCGCCGCCTCGGGCAGCAGCTCGCCGAACAGCACGACATCGGGCTTGAGCGCGGCGCCGCACGCGCACCGGGGCACGCCCGCCGGGTCGGCGTCCAGCCGAGCCTGCACATCCTCGAGCCCGTAGCGCTCGCCGCAGTGAAGGCACGACGAAGTGGCGATGCTCCCGTGGACCTCGACGAGCGCCTCGGTACCGGCCCGGCGATGGAGCTGGTCGATGTTCTGGGTGATGACGGCATCGAGGCGGCCCTCGCGCTCGAGCTCGACCAGCGCGGCGTGGGCGCCGTTGGGCCGCTTCTCGCGCAATGCGGCGAAGCGATCGCCGTAGAAGTGCCAGAAGCGCGTCGGGTCGCTGCGAAAGGCGTCGATGTGCGCGACCTTCATCGGATCGACCCGCTCCCACAACCCCGTTCCCGGCGAGCGGAAGTCCGGAATGCCCGAGGGGACCGAGATGCCGGCCCCGGTGAGCGCGACGACCGAGCCTGCCTCGCGCACCAGCTCGGCGAGGCGACCCACCGACGCGCGGCCGGCTAGCACCCCCGCCACGTGGGGCTGCGCTTCGCCAGGAAGGCTTGAATGCCCTCGCGGGCGTCCTCCGAAGCAAAGATGCCGGCGAAGGCCCGTTTCTCGGCGTCGATGCCCTCGTCGAGGTCGCCGTGGTGCGAGACGCGCTTGATCTGCTCGACCGCGAGCGGCGCCTGCCCCGCCAGCTTGCGCGCCCACTGCAGCGCCTGATCGAAGAGCTCGTGATCGGGCACCACCCGGTTGGCCAGGCCAAGCTCGTACGCCTCCTCGGCCGAGATCGCCTCGCCCACCAGGTTCAGCTCGAGGGCCTTGGCCGGCCCGACCAGGCGAGGCAGCCGCTGGGTCCCGCCGAAGCCCGGGATGATTCCCAGGTTGACCTCCGGCTGGCCGAACGTCGCCGATTCGGCGGCGATGCGCACGTCGCAGGCCATGGCCAGCTCGCACCCTCCACCCAGGGCCAGGCCGTTGACGGCGGCCACGGTGCTGACGCGCGAGCCGCCAAAGGACCGCAGCAGCGCGTGGCCCTCCTCGAGCAGCTCCCGGCCCCCCGCCTCGTCCATCTCGGTGAACGCGTTGATGTCGGCTCCCGCGCAGAACAGCATCGGGTTGGCCGAGGCGATGACCAGCGCGCTCACGTCCTCGGCGGCCTCCACGTGCTCCCAGATCTTGGAGAGCTCGCGGATCACGGCGGGCGAGATCGCGTTGGTGGGCGCGCGGTCTAGCCAGGCGATGGCCACGCCGTCTCGACGTTCGAGCGCCACGGCGCCACCCTGGTCGAAGTCCTCGTCGGGACGGGCGTAGGGGAAGAAGCCCTGGCCGGTCTTCTGACCCAGGCGACCCTGGGCGACGAGCCGGCGCAGGATCAAGGGCGGGGAAAAGTACGCGCCCCAATGGCGCTCGGCACGCTCCAAAGCGGCGAGCGTCTCGTCGAGCCCCTGGGCATCGGCGCGCGCGAAGGGACCCGGGAGGATCCCGAATCCGGTCATCATGGCCAGGTCGATGTCGCGAATCGTCGCGACCCCCTCCTCGAGCACGAGACAGGCCTCGACGAGCACCTTGAGCCCGAAGCGCTCGACCAGCGACTGCGCGGCCGGGCTCTCAGCCGCCGTGCTCATAGAACCCCTTGCCCGTCTTCTGTCCGAGGTTGCCGGCAGCCACGAGCTCCTGCATGCCGCGGTGGACGTGGAAGCGGTCGCCGTAGGACTCGCGCAGCTGCTCGGCCACCTCGAGGACGGTATCCAGCCCCAGCATGTCGGTGAGAAAGAAGGGGCCCATCGGCAGCGCGCGGGAGTCCTGCACGAGCTTGTCCAGCTCCTCGATGGAGACACCCTCCTCCTCCTGCACCCGCCAGATCTCCGCGATCGCGGACATCGCGATGCGGTTGCCCACGAACCCGGGAGCCTCGCCGCAGCGGATCGGCATCTTCCTGATCGTCTGCGCGAAGTTGGCGGCGGTCTGCGTCGTCTCGGGGGATGTCTCGTCGCCTTCGATGACCTCGATCAGGCGCATCATCGACGCCGGATAGAAGAAGTGAAAGCCCACGACCTGCTGCGGGCGGGTCGTCGCCTCGCCCATCTCGGAGATCGACAGCGACGACGTGTTCGAAGCCAGTATCGCGTGGCCCGGGGTGACCGCGTCGAGCTCGGCGAACACCGCCTGCTTGACCGCCATCTTCTCGGGCACCGCTTCGATCACGAAGTCCACGTCCCCGAAGCCGTCGTAGGTGGTGCTGCCCTGGATGCGCCCCAGCAGCGCCTCGAGCTGGACGTCGGCCTCCGCTTGCGTGAGCCGTTGCTTGTCCACGAGGCGTCGGAGTCGGCCCTCGGTCACCTCGCGGGCCTTCGCGAGGCCCTGGTCGACGAACCGCTGCTCGACGTCCTTGAGCACGACGGGGATGTCCGCGCCGGCGATGACCTGGGCGATCTCGCCGCCCATGGTCCCAGCGCCGACGACGCCGGCTTTGAACACGAACATGCTGCTGGCGTGCCTTTCCTCGCTGATGGCCGAGGGCGGAAGGCTATCCGACGGCCGCTGCGTCGATGGTAAGCCGCGGCTGGCACGATGCAGCGTGCCACGGGCGGTCTCGCTGACCCGATCAGGAGACTTCATGACCCGCGGTGGGCTC
>JBBSIW010000174.1:0-5718 GCA_038231895.1 Solirubrobacterales bacterium
CGTCATCTGCACGAAGTTCGGGGGCGGGCCCGTGGGTCTCTCCACGCTGGCGGTCGCGGTGGGGGAGGAGGCCGACACGATCGAGGACGTCTACGAGCCCTACCTGCTCCAGAGCGGGCTGATCCAGCGCACCCCGCGGGGGCGCGCCGCCACGGCGAGGGCGTGGACCCATCTCGGCCTGCAGGCGCCGGCCAGCGGCGCCCAGCTGTTCTGAGCGGTCCGGGCGTCCGCAGGTGCCCGCGTCCCGCGCCTCGTATCCTCCACCAGACGATGGCCCACCACTTCATCTGCCCCAACTGCGGCAACCGCAGCAGCTCCACTGACCGCTCGGCCGGGTTTCGCCGCGAGGCTCGGGGCTGCTCCAAGTGCGGCTTCGGCTTTCTGTTCGAGCTCCTCGACGACTACTACCCTGCTCCCGATGCCGCGTTCTTCGTCTGCGATCAGGAGGGCCGGTTGATCGGGATCGGCCGTGGCGCCACCGAGCTCACCGGGCTGGTAGAGGAGAAGGTGATCGGCCGTCCGGTCAACGACGTGCTGGGCCTGAAGTTCGAGAATGGCGACGATCACGTCCACACGGTGCTGGAGTGGGGCGTCCGGGTGCTCGGCAAGCCGGTCGAAGTCAACGCCGAGGGTGACCTCCCGGCCCGCGCCACCGCTGACATGTTCCCCGCCTACGATGACGATGGCGGGCTCCTCGTCGTCCTCACCCCCGCCAAGTAGCCTCTGACGATGGGCGCTCGCCGCCGCAACCTGCTCATCCTGCTCGCGGTCGGCCTGCTGCTCGTGGGCTCGGTCGTGATCGTCGTGACCAAGAAGACGCGCCTCGGGCTGGACCTCAAGGGCGGCGTCGAGCTCGTCTACCAGGGCCGCCCCACGCCGCAGCAGCCCAAGGTCGACTCCCAGGCGATCGACCGAGCGATCGAGATCATGCGCAAGCGCGTCGACGCCCTCGGAGTGGCCGAGCCCGAGATCCAGCGCTCCGGCGCCGGCAACATCGAGGTTGGCCTGCCCGGCACCAAGAACGCCCAGCGCGCGATCAAGTCCGTGGGCAAGGTCGCCCAGCTGTTCTTCTATGACTGGGAGGCCAACGTCCTGGGCCGGGACGGCAAGCCACACCCGACCGATGCCGGTGTGACCGGCGGGCAGTCCGCCGGCCAGGCGGGAGGGCTGTCCTTCTACGACGCCGTCACCCTGGCCGCCAAGCGCCCGCCGATGAACCAGGGCCGGGCGACGGTGAACGGCCAGTCCTTCCTCGTCGACGACAAGCAGAAGAAGGTGCTCGGGGGGCCGGCCGAATCCGCCGCCGATCTCGTCTCCGAGCTGCCGGGCGGCGAGGCGCCCCGCGGCACGCGGGTCGTCAACGTCAACACCGGCACGCTGGTCGTGCAGGCCGAGCCGGCGACCGACGCCAACGGGAAGAAGGCCAAGCAGGCGCCCGACCGCTACTTCGTGCTCAACGACGCTCCGGCGCTGTCGGGCAAGGAGCTGACCGACATCAAGCAGGACTTCCAGCGCCAGGGCGGCTCGAACCCGATCGTCACCTTCAAGTTCAGCGACAAGGGCCGCAGCGCCTGGCAGAAGGTGACCCGCACGATCGCCCAGCGCGGCCAGCAGCAGCAGCTTCCGGGCGAAAACCCGCAAGCCTCCTTTCAGCACTTCGCCGCGGTGCTCGACGGTCAGCTGATCACCGTCCCCTTCATCTCCTTCACCGACAACCCCGACGGCATCGACGGCTCAAACGGCGCCGACATCGAGGGCGGGTTCACGATCCAGTCCGCACAGGACCTGGCCCGCAACCTCCAGACCGGTGCGCTGCCGATCAAGCTCAAGCTGATCTCCCAGTCGCAGGTCTCGGCCACACTGGGCAAGGAGGCGCTCAACCAGGGTCTGCTTGCCGGAGTCGTTGGCCTTGCCCTGGTGGCGGTGTTCCTCATCTTCTTCTATCGGGTGCTGGGACTGATCGCGGTCGCCGCGCTCGGCGTCTACTCGCTCTACTTCTACGCCCTCATCAAGCTGATCCCGATCACGCTGACCCTCCCCGGGATCGCGGGGCTGATCCTCACGATCGGGGTGGCGGCCGACGCCAACATCGTCATCTTCGAGCGCGTCAAGGAGGAGATCCGGGGGGGCAACTCCGTCGCCCGCGGGATCGCGGCCGGCTACAAGAAGGGCTTCGCCGCGATCCTCGACGCCAACGTGGTCACGATCATGACCGCGTTCATCCTGTTCATCCTGGCCACCGCCGGGGTCAAGGGCTTCGCGTTCACCCTGGGGATCGGCACGATCGTGTCGCTGTTCACCGCGGTGCTGGCCACGCAGGCGATTCTCACCTCGATGAGCCGCTCGCGCCTGATCACCCACCCGGCGGCGCTGGGCGCCAAGCCGCAGCGGCGCCGCTGGACCTTCGACTTCATGGGCGCCTCGAAGTGGTTCTTCTCGATGTCCGGCGTGATCCTGCTGGTGGGTGCGCTGGCGATCGGCGGCAAGGGCCTGCACTTCGGGATCGACTTCGAGTCGGGCACGCGGATCAACACCGCCGTGCAGAAGTCGACCGACGAGAACGGCATCCGCTCCGTGATGGCCGCCGCCGGCTACCCCGACGCCAAGATCCAGCGCCGCGACGACCCCAAGCTCGGACGCAACGTGTTCCAGATCTCCACGCGCAACCTCCAGCCCGACAAGGTCCAGGAGGTCCGCCAGAAGCTCGACGAGCGCTTCGGGGTGGGGAACAGCTTCTCCAACAGCTCGATCGGGCCGACCTTCGGCAAGACGATCGCCAACACGGCCATCATCGCGATCATCGCCTCGCTGCTGGTGATCACCGCCTACATCGCGCTGCGCTTCGAGTGGAAGTACGCCGTCCCGGTGCTGATCGCGTTGATGCACGACCTGCTGATCACCGCGGGCGTCTACTCCCTCACCGGCCGGGAGGTGACGACGTCGACGGTCGCGGCGCTGCTCACCATCCTGGGCTACTCGCTCTACGACACGATCATCGTGTTCGACCGCGTGCGCGAGAACGTGCCGCGGATGCCGCGCGCCGCCTTCTCCCAGATCGTCAACCGCTCCATGAGCGAGGTCCTCACCCGGTCGCTGGCGACGACGTTCTCGACGCTGCTGCCGATCTCGGCGCTGCTGTTCTTCGGCGGGGAGACGCTCAAGGACTTCGCCTTCGCCCTGCTCGTCGGGGTCGCCTCCGGCGCCTACTCCTCCATCTTCATCGCCTCGCCGGTGCTCTGGCACTGGAAGGAGCGCGAGCGCGTGTACGCCCAGCGCGGCGAGCGCATCCGCCGCGAGTTCGGCGGCATCGTCCCCGCCTACGCGGTGGCCACGGTGGGGGGCGCCCCCGTCGACGCCGAGCCGGTGACACGGCCGAAGCGAACGAGCCGTGGGTCCCTGAGCTCTCCCGAGCCCGACGAGATCACTGCGGAGGAGTTCGGGGAGCTGGTGGCCGACCTCGGCGATGGCAATGGCGACGATGGCGACGGCGTGAGGGAGCCGCCGTCCCCCGTGCCCGCGCGCGAGGACCGCTCCTCCCGGAGCACGAGCTCGACCACGAGCACGAGCAGCCCGACCGGCGGAGCCCGGGCGGGCGGGCCGCGATCATCCAAGCCCAAGGGGGCCAGCAAGTCCAAGTCACGCAATCGTCGACACGGACGGAGGCGGTAACGGAAGATGGGCATGCTCGCGTGGGTGATGATGGGACTGGCTGTGTGGCACTTCACGATCTGGCTGCCGGACCACTTCTGGGGCGGAATCGTCGGCGCGTTCGTGGGCGCCCTGGTCGGCGCGATCGTGTTCGGCTTCATCGTCAACGCAGGAAGCGTCCCCGGCCGCCACGACACCGAGCTGCTCACCGCCCTCGAGGCGCTGCCGGGCGCTCTAGTGGGGATGGCGGCGGTCTACCTCGAGGGCATGCGCCGCGAACGCCTGACCCGCTGAGCCCGCCGGAGCGAGGAGGCCCGGGGCGGTTCCGTCGTGCCTCGACCCTAGGCTGCGGGGATGGGCGGACGAAGAGCTCCCAGCCTGGACATCGCGCCGTATGACTTCGTAGCCGCCCGGCGACTGGAGCGCGAGCTCGGCCTGTCGCATGCGCTTGCACAAGTGCTCGTGCGTCGCGGGCATGACCAGCCGGCCACGGCGCGAGCATTCCTGGCTGCGGAGGAGACGCACCGTCCGACGGCTTTCGAGGGGATCGAGCGAGCGGTGGACCTCGCACTGCGCCACGTGCGGGCGGGCACGCGGATCACCGTCCACGGTGACTACGACGTCGACGGCGTCTGCTCGACGGCGATCCTCGTCCGCTGCCTGCGGCGCCTCGGTGCCGCGGTCGACTGGTATCTCCCGAGTCGAGGCGAGGACGGCTACGGCCTCTCCCATGCCACCGTGGAGCGGCTCGCCGCTCGCGGGACTCGGCTGCTGTTGACCGCGGACTGCGCCATCACTGCCGTGGAGGAGGTGGCCGCCGCGCGCGCGGCGGGCCTGGAGGTGATCGTGACCGACCACCATCGCCCGCGGGCCGACGGCGCTCTGCCCGATGCCCCCATCGTCCACCCTGAGGTCAGCCGCTATCCCTGCCGCGAGCTGTGCGCGACCGGCGTCGCGCACAAGCTCGCCCTGGCCTTGCAGGCCGCGGCCGGATTGGACCTCGCCCCTGACGACCAGGACCTCGACCTCGTCGCGCTGGCCACCGTGGCCGACTGCGTGCCGCTGATCGGCGAGAACCGCAGGCTCGTACGCGAGGGCCTGCGCGCCTTGGCCGTCACCGCGCGGCCGGGCCTGCGCGCGCTCATGCGGGTGGCCCGGGTCGATCCCAGCGGGCTGGACGCCCGGGCGCTGGGCTTCCGTCTGGCGCCGCGCATCAACGCCGCGGGGCGGCTGCACCGCGCCGACGCCGGGCTCGAGCTCGTGCTCACCGAAGACGAGGACCGCGCGGAGGCAGTGGCGCGCGAGCTCGACCGGGCCAACGCCGAGCGCCGCGACGTGGAGACCCGGATCCTGTTCGCCGCCGAGGCTCAGGTGGCGAGCGCCGGCGAGCGGGCCGCCTACGTGCTGGCCGGAGAGGACTGGCACCCCGGGGTCATCGGCATCGTCGCTTCACGGATCGCAGAGCGCCATCACCGCCCCACCGTGCTCATCGCGCTCGATGGGCCGCGAGGGACGGGATCCGGGCGCTCGATCGCGGGCTATGACCTGCTTGGCGGCCTGACCGCGGCGTCCGCGCAGCTCGAGCGCTACGGCGGCCACCGCGCCGCCGCCGGCCTCGAGGTGGCGCGGGAGAGCGTCGACGCGTTTCGCGCGAGCTTCGAGGACCATGCCGCCACCGCCCTGTCGCCCGATGACCTCGTCGCGCGCGAGCGTGTCGATGCAGTCGTCCCCGGCGACGACTGCAGCCTCGCTCTCGCCGAGGAGCTCGAACGCATGGAGCCCTGTGGAATGGGCAATCCCTCGGTTTCACTCCTACTGGCCGCGGCCAGCTTTGCCGACCCCCAGCCGGTGGGGGAGGGGCGCCATGCACGCTTTACCGTGCACGCCGGGGGCGTACGCGCTCGCGCGATCGCCTTCGGGGTGTCGGGTGGCCGTCTCCCGGTCGCGGTGGACGAGCCCGTCGATGCCACCTTCGCACTCACGCGGGCGACGTGGAACGGAGCCGTCGAGGCGCGTCTGGCACTCCTGAGCGCCCGCCCCAGCGCACCGGGCTCCATCGACGTCGTGGGC
>JBBSIW010000175.1:0-5704 GCA_038231895.1 Solirubrobacterales bacterium
CAGTTGCCAGCTCACCATCTGCGCGAAATAGCGCCGGCGGTCGCCCAGGATGGTCAGACCCTGGCGCACTCGCTGCCAGAAAGCGCGAACCCGTACCGACAGGATCGCGAACGCCACGAGCACGATCACCACGAGCACCGTGAGGATGAAGACCGTGAGCTGAGGATGCCTTCCGACGAAGGCGAGGTCGAAGGCTCCGAGGTCGGCGAAGTCGCTGGGCTTGGGGAAGATGCCCTGGGTGAACGCAAACGCCAGGACCCCCGTGCTCACGATGCCGTCGACGATGGCCCCGGTGGCCAGCGCCGAGGTGATCGCGGGGTAGGTGGACCCGCGGATCGAGTTCTTTGTGAGGTAGAGCTGCCCGACGTTGCCTGCGCTCGCCGGCAAGAGGTTGTTGAGGCCGTACGCCACCGCGTATGCGCCCCACACGCGCCGCCATTGCATCTCGGCATGGGGGTAGGCGGCGCGTAGTGCGTTGAACAGCGCCCGCGAGCGCAGCAGGAGGTACAGGCCGAAGCACCCGAGCCCCAGGGCCAGGGACAACCAGTTGATGGCCGCCAGGTGGGAGAAGAACTCACCGGCGGCATCGAGGAAGGAGTCGATCGTGTCGCCGAGCGAGGCCGGGAGCAGCGCGGACGCAAGCACCACCACACCGTAGTGCGCCGGGCCGCTATGCCAGCGACAAGAACGGCACGAATGGCGCCTCCAGCAAGCCCGGGTCCTCGAAGGTCAGTCCGGGCCCACCACGTGGGCGTTGACCGCGCGCGACGATCGCAAAGCGGATTTTGCTGGTGCCCGGGCGTAGCTGCAGGGTCCGGTGCAGGCGGGTGCCCCGTGGCGAGATCGTGAGCTCCTGCGTGACGCCCGTCGGGTAGCGCACCGCGACCGTCACCGGCACGTCTGACCGCAACGTCGCCGTGAGCAGCGCCGGACGCAGCGCGCGCCGGTTGATCACCTCCAGGACCGCTCTGGGCGCCGCGGACCGGCGCGTGCCCCGCTCGCTCTGGCCAAGGCGCCCGAAGCCCGTGCTCCAGCGCACGCTCAGGGCCGGCTCCAACGTGGCGTCGCGCAGGTCCCGCAGCGCGGCAGCCGGATGGCTCCTGCGCAGGCGCCCGGCGTAGTCACGCAGGTCGAAGAACAGCAGACGGCGGTTCGGGCTGACGAGCGGGGCGCTGCCCACGATGCGCGCGACCGCGGCGGCGATGCCGCGCCCGTGGTCGCGATAGCCGTCGCGGTCGATCCAGATCCCGTCGAAGCCCGACGCCGTGACGGCCGGCACCGCGAGCCAGGCCGGCTTGTCGGCCAGGTCCATCGACCAGTCGGCCGGGCGACCCTCCATCGCGCCGTAGCTCCAGCGCAGATGGTGGGAGTGAAGGTAGCCCCGAACCGGGTCGTAGATGTACATCGCGTTGATGGGTCGCGACTCGGGAAAGCCCATGTAGGGCATCTGGAACACCGCCGCCCCCCGCGGGAGCCGCCGCTCGATCGCGGCCACGAAGTCGCCGTCGCTGTGAAACTCCGCGGCTGAGGCGCGGTAGGGAGGAACGTCCTCGCGCGTCGTCTGGTCGAGCACGCCGAGAACGAGGATCGCGGCGAGCAGAACGCCGAACAACGCGGCGCGACCGGGCTGGGCCCCCAGCCGGCGGCGCAGCGCGTCGAGCAGCAAGGCGATCGCGAGGAAGGAGAAGAAGGCAATGAACACAGAGAGCCGATTCCACGAGCGCAGCTGCGGGGTCAGCCAGTAGGCGATCAGCGTCGAGGCGCCGCCCACGGTGGCAAGGCCGAAGGCGATCCCCGCTCCCGCAGACGCGTGGCGAAAGCGCTCGTCGATCGCCGTTCGGCGGTTGCCGACCAGTGTCAGGAGGGCGACCGCGATCAGGCACAGAAAGCCCACCGACCCGACGGCGCCCAGGGCCGCTGAGTAGGACTCGTTGAACGGGTTGGGCTCCTTGAGGCTGTTGGCGTAGCGCTCCTTGGCGCGGCGCAGCGCCCCCACGCGATGGGCGTTGACCGGCAGTACGAGCTGCGAGAGGCGCAGCGCGTAACGCTCAGCCTCCTCGGCGCGGCGGTGGGCGACCGCCCCGTTGCCGCCGTGGTCGAGGTGGTAGAGGAGGCTCGGGGAGAAGTTCACGACCAACATGGCCGCGATGGCCGCGGTGACTGCCAGCGCTCCGGTCAGGGCCCGGCGATCGCGCCGAGCAGCGAACGCAAGCACCCCTGCCGCGAGGACGAGGATCACCGTGAACCCCGCGTAGTAGACCGACGCCGATCCGATCACGAGGCACATCGCCAGGGTGCCGAGCGTCCGCCTCGAGGCCCATGCCGGCCCCCGCCGGCCTGTGGCCACGACGCGGCGGGCGAGCAGGGGGACACCGGAGAAGGTCGACATCACCAGGTAGCAGCCAAGCGGCACCGCGTAGTAGCCCGAGAGGAAGAGGTGCAGCTCGCGGCGCGCGAAGTGGTAGGGCAGCATGGCGTAGAGCACCGCGCAGACCCCCGCCACCGCGCCGCTCGCGCCCAGTCGCCGCAGGACGATGAACGCCGCCAGCGCGACGAGCGGGAAGGTGAGCAGGAAATACAGGTTGAGGACGACCGCGAAGTTGGAGGAGAGCACCCCCAGCGCCTTGATGATCAGCAGCTGGAGGTTGTCGGCGCCCTGGGGAAAGTCGTAAAGCTCCTGGCCGAACGGGGCTCCCAGATTGCCGTTGACCTGGTACCAGCCGTGGTCGAGCACGCTCTTGACGATCTCGGCGTGCAGCAGGCTGTCGAACTGGTTGGAGAACGGGACCCCCAGGTCTCCACGCCAGAGCCGAATCGCCCACGCGGCGGCGAGGAGGGCGCCCAACGCCGTGAGTGCCGCCATACCCAGATCCGCCAGCCGCTGCCGTCGCGGGGCAGCCGGGATCGCCGGCCGGCTCGCGGGCCTCGGCCGATCCCGTTCGAGGGTCGCGCTGGTCGAGTCAGCCATGCGCCTCGGCAGGCTACCGGCGCACTGGGCGCTCCGTCCGGCTTTCGTCCGAGAAACCGCTGCGCACGCCGGTGTCGCGCCGGCGGCGTGTCCCAACCGCGTCGAATGGCGAGTCCGCGGGTTATCCTCGCCGTGCCGGTGCGTTCCTTCAAGCGGCATCTCTCAGCTGACGTGTCGTCGCGCCGGTTCGCACTCGTCGCCGCGCTGGCGGCTGCGCTGACCGTGGCGGCCGTTGCCGCCGGCGCACCCCGCCTTCTGGCCCCCAGCGTGCGCGCCACGCTGCTCAGCGGGCGGGCGATCGCGCCGGTTGGCCGGCTGACCAAGGTCGGTCATGTCCCGGGCGGCGCGGCGGTCACGCCCGACGGCCGCTTCTACTGGACCGTCTCCACGCTGCGCGACGAACCCGACGTACGGATCGTCTCGGTCGCCACCGGTCGGGTCGTGCAGGCGATTCGTCTCGACAGCGCGACCGGCGGCATCGTCATGGACCCGGCGCGGCGCCGGGTCTACGTCGCGAGCTCCGGTGCGATCAGGGTGTACCGCTACAGCCGGGGAAGCGGTCACGCTTCGGGCGGCAGGAGGATTCGGCTCGTTTCGCCCCATCCGGAGAAGTGGCCGGTTCCCTGGCCACTCAAGCTCGCCATCTCGCGTGACGGCCGTACCCTGCTCGCGCCGCTGAACCTGGCCGACTCAGCCGCGGTGGTCGACCTGCGCAGCGGGCGTGTGCGCTACGTCGATGTCGGGAGCCATCCCCATGGCGCCGCCATCGTGGCCAACGGGCGGGTGGGACTCGTCTCCAACGAAGGGGCGGGGACGGTGAGCGCGATCAACCTGCGCCGTGCGACCAAGCTCGGTGACATATCCGTGGGGACCAACCGCTCACATCCCGAGTCGATCGCCGTAGACCCGAAGGCGGACCGCGCGTACGTCGCCGTGGCGGACTCAGACCAGGTGGCGGTGCTCGACACCAGGCGACTGCGTCGAATCCGCAGCCTCTCGGTGGCGCGAGACCGCCCCGGCGCGACGCCGGTCGACGTCGCGGTGACGCTCGATGGCGCCTACCTGCTGGTCGCCGAGTCCGGAGCTGACGAGTTGGCGGTGTTCCGATTGCCGCGGGGCGGCGGGCGCGCGAGCGCAGCCGCTGACCGCCGGGCGCTGCGCATCCTCGACCACGAGGCGCAGGCGAGCACGGCGGGCCTGCGCTCCTCGGGTGGTGACGGCGACGACCCCACCGGGGTGCGGGCCGCCCGCCGCTCGTTCGGGCTGGTCGGTCGCATTCCGGTCGCCTCTGAGCCCGTCGACGTCGAGGTCGCCGCGGTCGCGCGGCGCGGATGCCCGCCGCCCCCTGCCGCCGCGCGCCGACGGCGGCCCCTCGCGACCGGCCGCGCAATCGGCTGTCAACGGCTGCTGTGGACAGCCAGCCGCGGGTTGGGCAGCGGACCCAATCCAGGTGGCAAGGCACCGCGGACGCTCACGACCGCCGTCGCCGGGATGCTCGAGTTCCCGGCCGAAGCTCGGGTGCGGGCGCTGACGCCGTTCGCCTCGCGACAGCTGGTCCCGACCAACGCCCAGCCGTCACCGCCCGGCACGCCGCTACGCGCGGACGGCCCCATCAAGCATGTGTTCTACGTGGTGCGCGAGAACCGCACCTACGATCAGATCTTCGGCGACATGCCGCAGGGAGACGGCGACCCCTCGCTCGCGCTGTTCGGGGCACCGATCACCCCCAACGCGCACGCGCTCGCGGGTCGGTTCGGGCTGCTCGATCGGGTGCTGGCCAACTCGGACGTCTCCACCGACGGCCACTACTGGACGGCAGCATCAAGAGTGTCGGACTACGTCCGCCGCAACGTCGTCAACTACGGGTCCAGCGGTGGGCTCAGGCGCCCCGGGGACACGTTCCTCTCCATCAGCTGGCCGGCCACGGGCTTTCTCTTCGATCAGGCCGAGCGTCAGAACATCTCCTACCTCAACCTCGGCGAGACCGTTCCCAACGTCCTCTCCCTTCCCGGCGATGACGACCGAACTCCCGCCGACGACGCGGCCCGCGCACGCAGGCTCGCGAATTCTGATCTCGGCGCACCGAACGGCTGCTATCCGAGCCTCGCCGGCATCACCTTCAACGCGCGCACCCGCAACCCGGTGTCGGACTCCTCGCCGCTGCCCGGCGCACCGGCGAACACAGAGTCCCGGTTCGACTGCTTCCGGGCGCGCTTCGCAGGCCAGCTGGCCGCAAACGCCGTGCCGGCTCTGACCTACATGGTGATGCCGATCGATCACACCGACGGCCTCGCCCCCGGGCGCAGGACGCCGCGGGCCCTGGTGGCCGAGAACGACTACGCGCTGGGCCAGATCGTCGATCTCATCTCGCACTCGTCGATCTGGAATTCCTCGGCCATCTTCGTGGTGGAGGACGACTCACAGAACGGGGCCGACCATGTCGACGCCCATCGGATCCCCGCGCTCGTGGTCAGCCCGTACGCCAAGCGCGGGGCGGTCACCCACACGCGCTATGACTTTCCCTCGGTCATCCGATCGATGGAGCTCATCCTCGGGATGCAACCGCTCGGCCTGTTCGACGCGCTCGCTGCGCCGATGTACGACGTCTTCACGCCGACCCCGGACAACGCCGAGCCCTTCGGCGCCGCCGCCCCCGGCTTCGACGTCTTCGAGACCAATCCGACCGCCGGAGCCACGGCCCGGCGGTGGCGCCGCTTCGACCTCCGCGGCGTCGAC
>JBBSIW010000176.1:0-5632 GCA_038231895.1 Solirubrobacterales bacterium
AATGGAACTCCTCCTATCAGGAGTCGATCTTCTCGTTCGCCAACAACATCAACACCCACGAGGGCGGCTCACACCTCTCGGGCTTTCGCTCAGCGCTGACCGGCTTGCTCAACCGCTACGCCCGCGGGAAGGGGCTCGTCAAGGGGGAGGAGAAGCTCATCGGCGAGGACGTGCGCGAGGGCCTTACCGCCGTGATCTCGGCGAAGCTGCGCGACCCTCAGTTCGAGGGGCAGACCAAGACCAAGCTGGGCAACCCAGGCATGGAGGGCTTTGTGCGCTCCATCGTCAACCAGAAGCTGGGCGAGTTCCTGGAGGAGCATCCGCGCGAGGCCAACCAGATCATCAACAAGGCCGTGCAGGCTGCGCGAGCCCGCGAGGCGGCGCGCAAGGCGCGCGACACCATCCGCCGCAAGTCGGGGTTGGAGAACTCCCTGCTGCCCGGCAAGCTCGCCGACTGCTCGGTCAAGGATCCTGCACTGGCCGAGATCTTCATCGTCGAGGGTGACTCGGCCGGCGGCTCGGCCAAGCAGGGCCGCGACCGCACCATCCAGGCCGTGCTCCCGCTGCGGGGCAAGATCCTCAACGTCGAGAAGAGCCGGATCGACAAGGTGCTCCAGAACGCCGAGGTCCAAGCCCTCATCACCGCTGTGGGGACCGGCGTGCGCGACGAGTTCGACCTCGGTCGGGCGCGGTACCACAAGGTGATCATCGCCACGGACGCCGATGTGGACGGTGCGCACATCCGCACGCTGTTGCTCACGCTGCTCTACCGCGAGATGCAGCCCCTGATCGATGCGGGCTACGTGTACATCGCCAAGCCCCCGCTCTACAAGCTGACGCAGGGCCGCAGGGAGACCTACATCGAGAAGGAGGCCGAGCTCGAGGAGCTCCTGCTCCACGACAAGTGGGAGAAGCTCACGGTGGCTGACCGCGGGGGGGCCGAGTTCAGGCTCACCGAGGCGCGCTGGCAGAAGTACAGCCGCCTGCTCAAGCAGTACGAAGGCTGGGCGTCGTCGCTGCGCGCCGACATCGGGCACGAGGTCGTGACCTTCCTCGAGGAGTCCCAGGTCCTCGACGAGCAAGTTCGCAGTGCGGAGGCCCTCGAGAAGCTGCTGGGCCAGGCAGCGCCCGAGGGTGAGCCGCTCGAGCTCGAGATTCTCGAGACCGATCCCATGGGCTTCGTCATCAGGGCCGTCGAGCGCAAGACGGGGCTGGCGCAGACCCACCGCATCGCCCGCTCGACGTTTGAGTCAAACGACTACCACCAGTTTCTGCGCGTACACGGCCAGCTCGTCGAGCTCGCCGGCACGCCGCCGTTCGACGTCCGGCTCGCCGACCACGTGGCGGAGGCGCTCTCCTTCGAGGAGCTGCGCCGCTGCGTACTGCAGGTGGCCCAGAGGGGGATCAAGCTCCAGCGTTTCAAGGGGCTGGGAGAGATGAACGCCGACCAGCTCGGAGAGACCACGATGGCCCCCGAGACGCGCACGCTCCAGCAGGTCACGCTGGAGGATGCCTCGGCCGCTGACCTGCTCTTCTCGATGCTGATGGGCGACCAGGTCGAGCCGCGCCGGCAGTTCATCGAGACCTACGCGAAGTCCGTGACCAACCTCGACGTGTGACGCAGATGGCCACGGAGACCTTGAGCGGCGGCAACATCGAGCCCAGAGGGCTCGAGGAGGAGATGAAGTCCTCCTACATGGACTACGCGATGTCGGTGATCGTGGGGCGCGCCCTTCCCGACGCCCGCGACGGCCTCAAGCCGGTTCACCGGCGCGTGCTCTTCACCATGAACGAGCTCGGGCTGGCACCCAACCGCCCGTTCGCCAAGTGCGCACGGATCGTCGGCGAGGTGATGGGCAAGTATCACCCGCACGGCGACTCGGCGATCTACGACACCCTGGTTCGCCTTGCGCAGGATTTCTCCATGCGCAGTCCCCTCGTCCTCGGCCAGGGCAACTTCGGGTCGATCGACGACGACCCCGCCGCAGCCATGCGCTACACGGAGGCCAAGCTCTCCCGACTGGCCACCGAGATGCTCCGCGACCTCGACGCCGACACCGTCGACTTCGCGCCCAACTACGACAGCACCCAGCAGGAGCCGCTGGTGCTGCCGGCGCGCTTTCCCAACCTCCTGGTCAACGGTTCCTCGGGCATCGCGGTCGGGATGGCCACGAACATCCCGCCGCACAACCTGCGCGAGGCGATCGGCGCGGTGATCGCCTTCATCGACGACCCGGAGATCGACATCGAGGGCCTGATGAAGCACATCAAGGGCCCCGACTTCCCGACCGGAGGAATCATCCTCGGTACGGCGGGCATCCGCGAGGCCTACGCCAGCGGCCGCGGCCGCGTGCGCATCCAGGCCCGCGCGCACATCGAGCCGCTCAAGCAGGGCAAGGAGGCCATCGTGGTCACCGAGCTGCCCTACCAGGTCAAGAAGGGGGGCGACGGCGGACTGATGACCAAGATCGCCGACCTCGTGCGCGAGAAGCGGTTGACCGGCATCGCGGACCTCCAGGACCACTCCGACAAGCGGGGGATGCGCCTGGTGATCGAGCTCAAGCGCGACGCCATACCCAAGGTGGTCCTCAACCAGCTCTACAAGCACACCGCGATGCAGACCACGTTCGGAGTCAACATGGTCGCGCTGGTGGGCGGCGTGCCCCGCACGCTGTCGCTGCGCGAGGCCATCGAGTCCTACGTGCGCCACCAGCGCGAGGTCGTCGTGCGCCGGACCAAGTTCGAGCTGGCCGAGAAGGAGCGCCGCGCCCACCTCCTCGAGGGCCTCCTGGTGGCGCTGGACCATCTCGACGAGGTGATCCGCACCATTCGCGCCTCGCGCGACGGTGACACCGCCCGACAGGCGCTCATGGACCAGTTCGAGCTCACTCAGGTCCAGGCTCACGCCATCGTGGAGATGCGCCTGCGCCAGCTCACGGCGCTCGAGGCAGACAAGATCCGCTCCGAGCACGCGGACATCGTGGAGAGGATCAAGGAGCTGCGGGAGATCCTCGGTGACGAGGGCAGGGTCATGGGCCTCATCAAGGACGAGCTCCAGGAGATCTCGGACACCTACGGCGATGACCGGCGTACGGAGATCACCCACGCCGAGGGGGAGATCGACATCGAGGATCTGATCGCCGACCAGCAGATGGTCATCACGATCACCAAGACCGGATACATCAAGGCGCTGCCGCTGGCCACCTACCGCCAGCAGCGCCGCGGCGGGGTCGGCGTGACCGGCATGGACATGAAGGATGGCGACTACATCAAGCACCTGTTCGTGTGCTCGACGCACGACTACCTCTTGTTCTTCACCAACCGCGGCAAGATCTATCGCTCGAAGGTCTACGAGCTGCCCGAGGCCGCGCGGACCGCCAAAGGGCGCTCGCTCAACAACTTCCTGCCGCTGCGCGAAGGGGAGCGCGTGCAGGCGGTAATCGAGACCCGCGACTTCTCCGAAGGCAAGTACCTCGTGTTCGCCACCCGCCAGGGCCAGATCAAGAAGACCGAGTTCCAGGCCTACAACACCCCCATCAAGGCCGACGGCATCATCGCCATCAACATTCGCGACGACGACGAGCTGGTGGCCGTGCGCCGAACCAGCGGTGACGACGACATCATCCTCGTCTCGCGCTCGGGGCAGGCTGCGCGCTTTCAGGAGTCCCGGGCGCGCCCGATGGGCCGCGACACCGCCGGGGTCCGCGGGATGAACGTCTCCCAGCGCGACAACGCGGTATTGGCCATGGACGTGGCGCGCGAGGACCAGGAGCTGCTCGTCGTCACCGAGAACGGCTACGGCAAGCGCACCGCCATTCCCGAGTACCCCTGCAAGAACCGCGGCACGATGGGCGTCAAGACCATCTCGGTGACCGGGAAGAAGGGAGCCCTCGTGGGAGCCCTGGTCGTTCGCGAGCACCAGGACCTCATATTCATCTCCCAGAACGGAATGGTGCAGCGGACTGCGGCGCGGGGGATCTCGCGGCAGGGGCGCTCGGCGCAGGGGGTGCGCGTCATGAACCTCCGTGAGGACGATCAGGTCTCGGCGGTGGCGCTCGTCATGGAGAGCGAGGCGGCCGTGGCGGCGTCCGTGGCCGAAGAGCTGCCCGACGATGTCGGGAACGGCCAGGTCGTCGAAGGAGACGCTGGCCCTCCGGACCCCGAGCCCGAGCCCGACGACGCCGGCTGAGCGGCTTCTCCCGTTGTCGGTGGAGTCCGCCCTCCCGGTTTGCTTGAATAACGGGACCAGGGAAAGGAGGTGGTCCTAGTTGATTGACAGTTTGTGCGGGACCCTGGAGGTGTCCGGCCGCTAGGTCGGAGCAGGCTGGACCCGCGTAGCGGAATCCAACCCGGAACACCGCCAAGGGCGGCGCCGGATTTCGTCCCCCCGGCCAAGATGAGCCGCTTGAGGTTTTGAATCCAGTCAGGCTGTACGCGAAGGGCGCCCTCGGGGGCGCCCTTCGCGCTATGCAGCCTCTGGGAGGTACTGGCGCCAGGCGGAGGGGATGGACGGGCTGGCGACGTGGATGAAGATGTGCGGACTCGGGCTCCGCGGCGGCCGGCGCAGCGTCATGCCCACCTGAGGAGGCAGCTGGTCGCCCTTGCGACGGTTGCACGGCGCGCAGGAGGCGACGATGTTCTCCCACGATGAATGTCCTCCCTTGGAGCGCGGCACCACGTGGTCGACCGTGAGGTTGGAGCGAGCGCCGCAGTACTGGCACATCCAGCTGTCGCGCGCGAAGACGGCCCGACGCGTGATCTTGCGACGGTGGGTGTCGCGCGGCACGCGGACGTAGCTGACGAGGCGGATGACCATCGGGCGTGGGAGCGTGATCGACTCGGCGCGCAGCCCCCAGGCCGCCTGCTCGACGAGCTCGGCCTTTTCCTTGAGCAGCAGGACGGCGGCGCGGCGCACCGTGCAGACGTTGATGGGCTCAAACGTCGCGTTGAGGACGAGGACCCGTCCCTTCGTCCCTCGGGTGTCGTCTTGCGTCCGTCCGCGTCGCCGGTGCGCTTGCAGCGGCGCGGACCTCGCTGGCGCTGGTGGTACCTCGGTGGCCATGGCGTGCGGAGCCTGCGGGGCGCAGTGTAGCGAGCGCTCAGCGGCTCGGATAGGAGCCCAGCACCCGCAGCTGCTCGGTCTGGGCCCGGACGGCGTCCACGGCTTCGCGCACCGGGTGGTCGCTGTCGCGCCCCTCGAGATCGGCGAAGAACATGTAGTGGCCCAGTCCCTGCTTGCGCGGGCGCGACTCGATCAGCGTGAGGTTCACTCCGCGGAAGGCGAACTCCGAGAGGCAGCGCACGAGCCAGCCGGGGACGTCGTCGCCGACCCCCCAGAAGACGATGGACGTCTTCCACGGCCCCTGCTCGCCCGCCCGCGACCCGCGCGGCGCCAGCCATACGAAGCGCGTCTCGTTGCCGCTGAGGTCCTCGACCTCGGCGTGCAGCACCGCGCAGCCGTAGATCTCCGCGGCCAGGCGATTGCCCAGGGCGGCGACCGCGTCACCGGACTCGGAGACGATGCGCACCGCATCGGCGGTGGAGTTGGCCGGCAGCACCGCGGCGTCGGGTAGGCGCGCGCGGATGAAGCGCCCACACTGCGCGGTGGCCTGCGGGATCGAGATCACGGTGT
>JBBSIW010000177.1:0-5625 GCA_038231895.1 Solirubrobacterales bacterium
ACTATAGCAACGGGGGGGCGACTTCCCGCGCCGCGCCGCCTCCTGGCGGCCTGGGTTCCGATGGCCCAGAGCCAGGCTCGCCGCTTCGCTCGCGCGTGCGTTGGGGAAACGTCGCCTGGGCCATCGGGGCGCTCGTCGCCATCGCCCTGGTTGCCGTCCTTCCACGCCTGGACACGCGTACGCCCCGGTTGCCCGATGACGACGGCACCCCCGCGCGACAGCCCTCGACCGCCCCGCCCCCAGCGCGTCCCTCCAGCGTGACACCGCGCCGGCGTCTCCCCTCCAGGCGAGGGAGGGGGCGCCACCCCAGGCACCCACGCTCGCGCACTGCACGGCGACCGCGCACCGCGCCGCCACCGGCTCGGACACGCCGCGAGGTTCCGGTTCGCGGCCAGGAAGCGGCGCCGTGCCCTTCGTCATCTGCGGCGCCCGACGGACCGGCGCGGCTCGCGGCTCCGGGCCCGAACAGTGCCTCTCCGCACGCTCCGACGCCCGCGCCGGCGACCGGGGCGGCGGAGTTCCTTCCCGGCTAACCCTCCGAGCTAGACGCGCCGCCGGGAGAGGAGCGCTTCTCGCCCTTCTTGCGGATGTCGGCCAGCTGCTCGTCGATCCAGTCACCAGGGTCGCGCTTGGTGACGATCTCGTGCAGTCCCTTGGCCCGCCGCTTGCGCTCCTCCGCCGACATGGTCAAGGCCGCGTGGATGGAATCCGCCGTCTCCTGGATGTCGAAGGGATTGACCGAAAGGGCGAACTCGCCGAGCTCCTCGTGGGCGCCCGTGTTCTCGGACAGGATCGAGACGCCGTTTCGCTCGTTGACGAGCGGCCCTTCCTTGGCCACCAGGTTCATCCCGTCGAACATCGCGTTGACGAGCAGTACGTCGTAGTGCTTGTAGGCAGCCATCGCCTCCTCGAGGTTGTCGCGCAGCTTGAGCTGGATCGGCATCCAATCCGGCGTGCCGTGGCGGTGGTTGATGACGGCGACCGACGCCTCGATGCGCTCCAGGTACTCGGCGTACTCCGCCACGTCGGTCCGCGAGGGCACGAGCTGGGCGATGAAGGTCACCTTCTCGGCGAACTCGGGGTGCTGCTCGAGGAAGATGTCAAAGGCGGCGAAGCCGCGCAGCACGTTCTTTGAGAGGTCCGCCCGGTCCACCCGCAGGATCACGTGCTCGCGCCGCCGCCGGCACAGCTCCTCTTCGAACTCGCCGACGCGGTCGCGCTGAGAGGCGTGCATGGTGGCGGCCCAGTCGATGGGAAGCGGATAGGCGCGAACCCAGACCTCGCGGTCCTCCCGACGCACGGTGCCCTGCTCGAAGTCGACCTCGTAGTCCATGAGGTCGCGACAGCACTGGAGGAAGTTGCGACGGTAGGAGCGGGTGTGAAAGCCGATGATGTCATTGGCCAGCAGGCCGTCGAAGATCTCCTCGCGGATCTGATTCGGGAGCACGCGCCAGGCGTCGGACTGCGGCCACGGGACGTGGACGAAGTGATGCAGGAACACTTCGGGCCGCGCCCGGCGCACGAGTGCCGGCAGCGTGTAGAGGTGATAGTCGTGGACCATGACCACGGGCTCCTCGGAGTCCTCGATCTCATCGATGACCGCCCGGGCGAGGTCCTCGTTGACGACGTTGTAGCCGAACTCGAACGCCTCGACCTCGTGCCGGCGAATCTCCGGGGCAACGGAGAGATCCCACAGGTAGTGCTGGATGAACCACAGCAGCGGGTTGGCGAAGATGCTGTAGAAGCGCTCGTAGGCCTTGGGGTCGGAGGCCACGAAGCGAACCCGGTACTCGCCGCCCCCGGGGGCCTCCACGGTGAAGGGCTTGCCGTCGTGCTCGTCGGCCTTCTCGATGTCCTGCTCGGACATCGCCGAGGCCACCCAGATGGCGTCGCGATGGGAGGCCAGCCCGGTCAGTGCGGTGACCAGGCCGCCGCTGCCGCGCTTGACGTCGGACGACGTGTACTCCACCGGCCCTCGGTTGGAGACCAGCACCAGCGGAGCGCCTGACTCGGACATCGTCAGCCCGCCGCCTCCTGGAAGATCCGCAGCCAGTCGCGCAGGAGGCGCGGCATGAGGAAGTGCGAGCGGACGTATTCCTTGCCGGTTCGGCCCAGGCTCTTGCCGAGCGCGGGATCTTTGAGGATTGCCGTCGCGCGCTGCGCGCACTCCTCCACGCTGTCGACGAGGTAGCCGGACTCCCCGTCGGTGATCTGCAGCGGGATGCCCCCGACGTTGCCGGCGATCATGGGACGGGCCTTCCAGATCGCCTCCGAGACCGTGAGCCCGAACCCCTCCCGCGTGGACTTTTGCACCAGTACATCTGCGTGGGACTGGAAGGCGTTGACCTCGATCGCGCCCACGTTGTTGAAGTTGTTGAGGATGTGGACGTCGGCATCGCCCTCGGCGTGAGCCACCGTGGCATTGAAGAAGTCCCAGCCCTCAGGGTCGTCCGTTGCCATGGAACCGACCAGGGCAAGTTGCACGTCGGGAAGCTCCTGCTTGACCAGGCGATAGGCGTCGATCACGCCGAGCGGGTCCTTCCAGGGATCGAAGCGAGACACCTGGCAGATCAGGGGCCGGTCGACGTCGAGGCCGAACTGATTGCAGACGTACACCGCGTCCTCGGGCGAGAGGGCCATGTTCTTCGGCGCGAGCGGGTCGATGGCGGGGGGGATGATGTGCACGTGCCGGTCTACCCCTTCGGGCACGTACTCCCTCATGTGGAATACCGAGGCGGGGTAGCTCTCGAGGTAGGGCAGCAGGCGCTCGATCGTGGCCGGGTTGGGAGTCGAGAGATCGATGTGGCAGCGCCACACCCAGGACTGTGCCTTCTCGGCCACCAGGAAGCGCATCGCTGCAGGCTGAGGGTCGTGTACGACGCACACGTCCCAGCCTTCCGAGAGCTCTCGCCCGTTCATCTCGTTGTACTGCTCCCAGACCCCCCATTCGTCCTCGGAGAGATCCTGCGGGTTGCCCTGCAGTGCGTTGTGCATGAGCTTGGTGGCGTTGAAGAACTCCTCGCGGCCGTAGATGACATGCCACTCGACATCGAGGCCCACGTCGCGCATGAGGGGCACGAGCGTGTAGAGGATCTCCGACACGCCGCCACCGAACGCCGTGGCGGACAGATGCAGGATGCGATGCCCTCTCAACGGCTCGGCGAGCTTGCGAATCTCGTCGATCAATGGCCAGCCGACGATGTGTGTGTAGTCGGCCAGGGTCTTCTGACCAACGGAAACGGCCTGGAGCAAGGAGATCCCCTATCGAGACGGAGCGCGCGGCACCTTACCTGGCGCGTGTGGCTCGCGTGCGCTGCGTGGTGGCGCCGAGTTGGAGCCTGGCGGGTGCCGGCCTCATGGCACGAGCCGGCGCGCACGCTCCCCGGGACGTTCGCGGAGGGTGGCGCGCAGCGTCCGCCGCCGGCCGCCGCGGACGATCTCGAGCTCGATCGACTGCCCGGGCCGGTCGCCGGCGATCGCCTTGCTGAGGTCGGTGTCCTGTCGCAGCGTGATGCCGCTTGCCTTGACGATCACGTCGCCACCGAGCCGGTAGTCCCTGGCCTGGAAGTGAACCGTTCCCCGCCCCCCGCGCACTCCGGCCTTCGACGCCGGAGATCCGCCCGCGACCTGCTCGACGTAGACCCCGTGGTCCACGCCGAGGTGCAGGCGCCGCGCCAGCTGCGGGAACACGGGGACGGTGCTCACGCCGAGGTACGCGTAGGCAACCTTGCCATGGCGCCGCAGCTCCGCCAGCGAGCGCTTGACGGTGTCGACCGGGATGGCGAAGCCGACGCCCTGGTTGCTCCCCGAGGTGGACAAGATCTGCGAGTTGATGCCTATGACGGCGCCCCGGGGGTCGAGCAGCGGTCCGCCCGAGTTGCCGCGGTTGATTGCCGCATCGGTCTGGATCGCGCCGGTGATCTGGAAGTTCGTCAGCGATTGGATCGTGCGGTCCAGGCCGGAGATCACTCCGACCGAGAGGGACTCCGTCTGACCGAAGGGCGACCCGATCGCGGCTACCGGATTTCCCACGGTCAGCTTCGAGCTCGACCCGAGCGCAAGGGGCCGGAGGCTCAGGTCCGAGGCGTCGATCTTCAAGAGGGCGACGTCGGAATTGGGATCCTGACCGACGATCTTCGCGGGCACCTGGTTGCCGTTGCGAAACTGGACGAACACCGACCGGGCGCGCCGGATCCCGCTGCCCTCACCCATGGTCACGACGTGGGCATTCGTGGCCACCTCTCCGCCGCGTGAGATGACGAAGCCGGTCCCCAGCCCACCCTGGGCGCCGGAGTCGAGCGGTCCCCGCCTCCCGCCGAACTCGCTGATCACCGTCACTACACCCGGCGACTGGCGGCGGTAGATCACCGCAGGGTTGAAGCCGCCCACGGATGCTTCGACCGCTCCCCGGCCGCCGCCGCCGTCCATCGATGCGGCGTTCGTGTCCTTCTCGGCGCTCGAGCCGCAGCCTCCGGCGCTCACTGCCAGCGCAGCCGCTCCCGCCATCAACGCGCGCCTCACGCCGGCAGCTCGAACGTGAAGATCGTGCGCCCGGGCGCCGAGTCGACGCCGAGGCTTCCCTCCATTCGCTCGGCCAGCTCACGAGCGATGGCGAGGCCGAGCCCGGAGCCCGGCACGTCGTCGGCTGTGAAGAAGGGCTCGAATATGCGCGGGAGCATCTCGCGCTTGATACCTCGGCCGTGATCGCGAACCGCGAGGCGCACGGTTCCGTTGATCCGTCGTGCGCTCACGTAGACATCTGTGCCCTGGGGCGTGTGCGCGATGGCATTCGCAATTAGGATACGCATCACCTGGGCCACCCGGTCGGGATCGCACTCCGCATGGATGGCCGCTCGACTGAGGCGCAGCTCGAGCCGCGAACCGTGCTGGGCCAGGGCGGGAGTGAATTCGCCCGCCACCGTGCGGGCCAGCTCGCCGACGTTGGTCTCCTCGGGCCGCAGCTCCAGCGACCCGGCCTCGAGCCTGGACAGGTCGAGCAGCTCGCCGGCCAGAGTCTGCAGCCGAGTGGTCTGCTCGCGAAGCTGCCCGAGGAACTGCTGGCGGGTCTCCTCGTCGAGCTCCTCGTCCTGCAGCAGCTCGGCGAATCCGGCGAGCGAGAACATCGGCGTGCGCAACTCGTGCGAGGCGGTTGCGATGAAGCGCTTGCGAGCGGTGTCGAGCTGGGCGAGCTGGCTCTGCATGTCGTTGAAGGCCACCGCGAGCTGTCCGAGCTCGTCGTCGGAGTCGGCCGGGATGGACTGTGAGAAGTCCCCGGCCGCCACCTTCTCGGCCGCGACCTCCAGACGCTTGATCCGCCGCGAGAAGGCGCGTGCGATCAGGAATCCTGCGAGGACGGCGAACGCGACCGCGATTGCGCCCGCCACGGCGACCTGCCGGCGAATCACCGCGACGTTGCGCGCAACCTCGTTGAGCGGAGTCGAGAAGACCACGACTCGGGCTACGCGGCCGCTGAAGAAGAGCGGACGAGCAGCCTCGCCAAGGCGCCCGTCGTTGACGGCTTCGGACCCGGTGACCGTGCGTCCGCGGCGCGCGGCTCGATCGGCAGTCTGGAACTTGAGTCGGTCGAGTGAGATCTCGGCGGTGGAGTCCGAGATGGGATAGGTC
>JBBSIW010000178.1:0-5594 GCA_038231895.1 Solirubrobacterales bacterium
CGGCGATCGAGGCGCAGGAGTTTGAGAACGCGGCAAACCTGCGCGACGCAGAGCGTCGCCTCACCAACAAGCAGCGCGAGCTCGAAGAGCAGTGGGAATCGGGCGAGGCCGGCGAGCGTCCGGCCATCGGCGAGGAGGAGATCGCCGACATCGTCTCGATGTGGACGGGAATCCCGGTGTTCAAGCTCACCGAGGCCGAGACCGCCAAGCTCATGCGCATGGAGGACGAGCTGCACAAGCGCGTGATCGGCCAGCACCAGGCGATCGAGGTCGTCTCCAAGGCCATTCGCCGCTCGCGTGCCGGGCTCAAGGATCCAAAGCCTCCCACCGGCTCCTTCGTCTTCCTCGGCCCCTCAGGTGTCGGCAAGACCGAGCTCGCACGCACCCTCGCCGAGTTCCTGTTCGGCGACGAGGAGGCGATGGTCCGTGTCGACATGTCCGAGTACATGGAGAAGCATGCCGTCTCGCGCCTCGTCGGCTCGCCCCCGGGCTACATCGGCTATGACGAGGGCGGGCAGCTCACCGAGGCAGTGCGCCGCAAGCCCTACAGCGTGCTGCTGCTCGACGAGATCGAGAAGGCCCACCCGGACGTGTTCAACATCCTCCTGCAGATCCTCGAGGACGGCCGGCTGACCGATGCGCAGGGGCGCACGGTCGACTTCCGCCACGCCATCGTGATCATGACCTCGAACATCGGCGCCGCGGAGATCGCGCGCAACACGCCGCTCGGCTTCGCGGTCTCCGACGACGAGACGGGGATCACCTATGAGGACATGAAGAACCGGATCATGGGCGAGCTCAAGAAGGTCTTCCGGCCCGAGTTCCTCAACCGCATCGACGACGTCATCGTCTTTCACAAGCTCCAGAAGGACGAGATCAAGCAGATCATCGAGCTGCTGCTGCGGCGCATCCGCAAGTCGATGGCCGAGCGCGAGCTCCAGCTCGAGCTCACCGACGAGGCCAAGGACCTGTTGGTCGACAAGGGCTGGGATCCGGCCATGGGCGCGCGTCCGCTGCGGCGGGCGATCCAACGCTACATCGAGGACCCGCTGGCCGACTTCGTGCTGCGCGCCGAGCTCCCTGCGGGCTCGACCGTAATGGTCGCACCCGACGAGGAGGCCGACCGTGAGTCCCCGAGCGCCGAGCCCGAGGTCAAGCTCACGGTGATCGAGCCCAAGCCGCTGCCCACGCCGGTTGGCGTTGGCGCCGAGGGGGGGTCCGCGGACCTCGAAGGCGATCAGATCGACGAGCCGGGCGGAGCGCTCGACCAGCCGGCGATCGAAGAGCCGCCGCCGAGCGAGTAGGCGTAACAGGGCTCCCCCGGCGTGCCCGTGCTCGAGACTGAGCCGCTGCCGCCAGGGGTTGGGCTCTGTTCTGGGAGGAGCTGGGCGAGGAGCACGCCTGGTCGGCGGTCGCGGTGCTCAGCGCGCTTCGCACCACCTCTGCCTCGCTCCTGCCCTGCGCCGCGGCGGCTTGCTCCAGCGCGGCCTTGAGATCGTCTGAAGGTAGATCGTGGTGCGCCTCATGCCATCCATGATGCGTATCTGGGAAAGGGGCTGACATGCGAGCGAGTGCACGGACTCACCGCAGCTCTTCACGTTGCTCGAGCTCGATCCCGCGCGCGGGGCGGGACGCGCGGGGTGGGCGGAGTCGAGCGCGGCGAGCAGGCCGCGGCACCGCGCCCCTGACTTACCAATGGGGTTCGAGCCGGACAGCCTGGCCGCTTGGTTGGAGGAGCATCCTCCCGCGCCGGATCGCTTCAAGGCGAGCTTGGCGGGAATGCCGGGCCGGGTGGGCCGGCTCAACGATGCGGTGAAGGGCTTCCTCGCCGGGGAGGACCCTGGGGCGACGGTCGTCTTGGACGTCCCGGGCCTGCGCTGCTTCGCCGCGCATGCTGCCCTCAAGGTCCTCGCACACCGCGTTGGTGAAGAGACCTGAGGCTGCTCGCGCGTGAGCTGGGGCTGACGAGCGCCGGCGGCGTGCTTGAGGTCGCCGGGGGACGTGTACGGCGGCCGCCTGGACGCTGCCGCGCGCTTCTTCGTCGAGGAGCTGTTCCCGGTGTCCGGAGGCGTCCACCGGCAGGCAGTCGACGAGTCGCCGGCCGGCGAGTAAGACTCGGTTGGCCACATTCGTGCGCGCGCTTCCGGTCAGCCCTCGATCGCTGTCGAAACGGCTTCGACGAATCTCTCGGCCAGGTCCACGACGGCGCTGGCCTCCTCCAGCTCGGGGCGTCGCGCTTCGTAGTCGCTGCGCTCCCGCAGCTCCTGGGTCTTTCGCGCGGCGCTGGCGAGCTCGCGGTCGACCCGGTCGCCCGCAACGAACAACTCGCCGAACAATATCCAGGTTCCCGCGTGCGTCCTGGCATAGCGGCCCTCCTCGCTCAGAGCCGCCCGGGCCGCGTAGAGCATCGCGTAGTAGGCCAAGCTGACGGTGACCGACGGCTTGTCGGCCGCCAGCTCGCGTCGAGCCGCGTCGAGCCGGTCGCGCGCCTCGATGAAGAACTCCTCGCTGCGCGGGCTCACGGCTCCCCGAACACGACGACCTTGTCGCGATCGACCTCCCGGATGAAGAAGCTCTCGATCCTGCGCCGCTCGGCCGGCCATCCGGAGTCGTAGGCATGGGGAGCGAGCTTTCCCCACTGAAGGCCTCCCGCTTCCTCGACCCGCGAGCTCAGCTCGAGCACCCTGCGGGCATCCCGCCAGTCCGCGTCGTCGATCAGGACGATCACGTCGATGTCGGACTCCGCGTGGGGAGGCTCGCCGCGGGCGCGGGAGCCATAGAGCCACACCGACCGCAGCCGCGCGCCGTACTGGCCTCCCAGGACCGCGACGAACCGCTCCAGCGCGCGGCGCTCGATCGGAGCCAGGGAGGCGTGGGTCAATGTTCCCATGACCGCAAATGTAGCCGCCGGGCGCCCCGGGGTTGATCGCTGCCTCTGAGCCCGCGTCAGCCGCTCGTGCGCAGCGCCTGGCCCCACTGGACGCACTGCGTGCCAGACGTCCCGGTCTGGCCGAACTGGCCCTCGGCGCCGTTGATCACGACGCTCGTGCCGAAGGACTCCATCGTGTACTGGAACTGGTGCGGGTTGCCCAGGTTCAGCCCTTGGGAGTCCGTGGTGGCGTTTGGAAGTGAGCGGATGAACGGCGGATTCCCGTCGACCTCGCGGGAAAGGTTGATCGCGCGCCCCGCCTGATTGACGAAGTTGAGGATCGTCTGCGGGTCGGTGCGCCCCGGCGCCGGCGCGCTGTCACGGCAGGACACTGCCAGCGTCCCGAAGCCGGGCAGCGTCAGCAGCGGCTGTGGTGCGGTCGTGTTGTTATCGACGACCTGGATGACCCTCGAGAAGGACTGAGCGGTGCCCTGCCCCTTGATCACGTTTGCGGCGTTGAGCTCCAGGAACTTGGCGGGGATCTGGCCGCGGCCGCCTCCCGAGCGCTTGGTGGACACGAGCTTGTTCGCGGCGTGGCGCAGGGTCGAGGTGGAGGAGACGGCGCTCTTGCCGTCGACGGCCCCCGCGTTGCGGGCGAAGTTCACGGCGGCGATCGCCCCGCCGGTGCTGGCCATGACCAGTGCGATGACCGCCACGATCATCGCCGGCGAGGGCACTCTCAGGTGCTTCTTCATTCTTGTTCTCCCAGTCGCGTTTGTGCACGCCCGCGGTGCGGGGGGGGGCGCGGATGAGCCAGGGCTCGTCGTTGCATCCAACACGCCAGGCCGCGGAAAAGTCGCGCCCGCTCGGGGCGAAGGCGTCGGGCGCCGCGCCTATGCTCGACCAGCCCGATGCCTCGCCCCGCAATCGTCCATGTCTGCAGCGCCTGCGGCCACCAGACTGCGAAGTGGCACGGTCAATGTCCGGAGTGCGACGCGTGGAACACTCTGGCCGAGGAGGCCGCTCTACGCGCTGCCACCGCGCGGAGCCGCTCGCCGTCCGGGGTGGCCCGGGCCGTCCCGGTCCGCCTGGCCGACGTCTCGGCGGTGTCGGTGGCCCGGTTGACCACGGGCATCGGCGAGCTCGACCGCGTCCTCGGCGGAGGACTGGTCCCGGGCTCGCTCGTGCTGATCGGAGGCTCGCCGGGGATCGGCAAGTCGACGCTGACCACGATGGCGCTCGCCAACCTCGCGGCAGCCGGCCGGCGGACGCTCTATGTAAGCGGCGAGGAGTCGGCCGCCCAGATCCGGCTGCGGGCACAGCGGTTGGCGTCCGGCGCCCTCGAGGTGCCCGTACTGGCGGAGACCGATCTCGAGACCGTCCTGGCCACGCTCGAGCACGAACGGCCGCAGGCCTGTGTGATCGATTCCGTGCAGACCCTCAACGCGAGCGACCTGGCCGGCACCCCCGGCTCGGTGGCGCAGGTCCGGGAGGTGGCGGATCGGATCACGCGGGTGGCCAAGCGCCACGACATCGCCGTCCTCCTCGTGGGCCATGTCACGAAGGAGGGCGCCCTGGCCGGACCCCGCGCGCTCGAGCATCTCGTCGACGCCGTGCTCCAGTTCGAGGGCGAGCGCGAGCGGACGTACCGGACTCTGCGGGCGTTGAAGAACCGCTTCGGCTCGACCAACGAGGCGGGGGTCTTCGAGATGCACACCGGTGGATTGGTCGAGGTACTCGACGCGTCGGCGCGCTTCGTGGCGGCGGCCACCCGCTCTCCCGGGAGCGTCGTGTTGGCGGCGATGGAGGGGTCGCGGCCGCTGCTGGTGGAGGTGCAGGCTCTGGTCTCGCCCTCCGAGCTCCAGCCGCCCCGGCGCGTGGCAACCGGCATCGATCGCAACCGCCTCGCCCTCGTGCTCGCCGTGCTCGGGCGCCACGCCGGGGTGGCTGTCGGCGGCGCGGACGTGTTCGTCAACGTCGTCGGTGGCCTGCGAGTGGATGAGCCCGGCGCCGACCTGGCGGTGGCGCTCGCGGTCACCAGCGCGGCGCGAGGCGTCGCCGTCGGCGACCCGCAGGCCCTCGCTCCTCCAGCCTGCTTCGGCGAGCTTGGGCTCACGGGGGAGCTGCGAAGCGTCGCCCATGCCGATCGGCGCATCGCCGAGGCGGCCAAGTTCGGTCTGGCCCCCGTCCTCGCGCCTCAGGACGGGCACGGGGCCGCGTGTGAGGTCGCGAGCCTCCGCGCGGCCCTCGCCGCCGGCTTGCCGCACCGGCCGGCGGCGGCCACGGCCCACGCTGCCTGAACGCGGGCGCAAACCCCGTTAGCGGCGGGGAAATTCAAGGTGCTTCCCGCTAGAATGCCCCTGCGTATGCCGCCAAGATCCGGGGAAGAGCTCAATGAGCTCGATTCAAGACAGGAGCCCCGGCTCGTCAAAGCCCTCGAGATGGTGGCGCCCGGAACGGCGCTGCGCGACGGCCTCGACCACATTCTGCACGCCCGCACCGGCGGACTGATCTTGATCGGCGACCCGGAGGAGCTCTCGTTCCTGTACTCGGGCGGCATCAGGCTCGACATCGACTACTCGCCGGCGCTGCTCTACCAGGTGGCCAAGATGGACGGCGCGATCGTGCTCAACCAGAACGTCACCAAGATCGTGTGGGCCAACGTGCAGCTCATGCCCGACCCCACGATCCTCTCGGTGGAGACCGGCACGCGCCATCGAACGGC
>JBBSIW010000179.1:0-5571 GCA_038231895.1 Solirubrobacterales bacterium
CCGCCGGCGAGGAGATCAGAGTAACCCGGGGTGGGCGCGCGCACGTGCGACTCAGCGTGGGCTGACAATCCGATCGTCCGGAAGTCGTGCCGCGGTGTCGGCGCCGGTGGCGCCGCAATTTTGTCACCCAGGCTAGCCCCTCGGCGCTAAGCTTGGCCTTCAAGATGTCGAGCGAAGGCGGCCGCCATGCAGGTGCGCGAGGGGATGAACCGGATCGTGGTGACTGTCGGTCCCGACCACACCCTCCGAGAGGCAGCGCGGCGCATGACCGCACACAGCGTGGGAGCCGCGGTCGTACTCGACCCCGAGCAGCAGGGCCCCGGGATCCTCACCGAGCGCGACATCCTCCGTTCGCTGGGTGCGGGAGAGAACCCGGACTCGGAGCTGGTGGGCGACCATCTGACTTCTCGTCTCACCCACGCCGCGGCGGACTGGCCACTCGAGCGCGCAGCCAGGGAGATGGTCCGGGGTCAGATCCGACACGTCGTCGTGGTCCAGGGCTCCGAGCCCGTCGGAATTCTCTCGATGCGCGACATCGTCCGTTGCTGGACCGAGACGGGCGCCACCTCGCAAGTCCCCTCCTGAGGAGCGCCGGGGCTACCCATTGGGTGAGCTCTATGGCTGGACGCTGCATTGCAATGGAACCTCGAAATCGAGCCTGGTATCTTGTATCTAATGTCACAAGCTCAGTCGCCTCAGCGTCCGGTCGGGACGGACCAAGCCTCCCGCTCCCCCGCCCGCGTCCTCTTGGTGGCCAACCGAACGGCCACGACATCGGCGCTGTTCTCCGCCGTGGCCCAGCGTGCGGCCTCGGGAGACGCACGGTTTCACCTCGTGGTGCCCGCGGCGCCGCACGGGCTGCACCGGTTGGTCGATCCTGAGGTCACGGGGCGCGTCGAGGCCCAGGCCCAGATCGAGGCGGCCCTCCCGAGGCTGGGCCGTGCCGCGGGCGCGCCGGTCACCGGCGAGGTGGGCGACGCCGACCCCATCGCCGCCATTCACGACGCGCTGTTCGCCAACCCCTGCGACGAGATCATCGTGTCGACGCTGCCCCGCCGCGTCTCTCGCTGGCTGCACCTGGACCTGCCGAGCAAGGCGCGCGGCTTCGGGCTGCCGGTGACGCACGTCGAGGCAGGCGTCGATTCGGAGATGCCTGAGCCTGCCTTCGCCGCGGCCGCCTCCTAACTGCGCCGTCGCGTTTTACCGAGGGCATCCGGGGGCAGACCGTCCAATAGACTGCGCGCGGACCGTGGCCACGGCCAAGGCGCTGCAAGTCCACCCCCTCGATGTCCTCGACCTCGCAATCAACGGACGCATCTTCCTCGCCTCAGAGCGCCCCCGCCGCTGAGGAGCAGGCGTTCGTACGGGCGCTGGAGCCGGCCGCTCACGGCGCGACGCGTGCGGCCGCGCTTGCCTGCCAGCCCTGGATCGGTCGGGGCGACAAGGAGGCGGCCGACGGCGCCGCCACCGAGGCCATGCGCGAGAGCCTGAGCGACGCCGCGGGTTGCGGCACGGTGGTCATCGGCGAAGGCGAGAAGGACGAGGCGCCAATGCTCCACAACGGCGAACGGGTCGGCAGCGGTGAGGGCGCCGACTTCGATATCGCCGTCGATCCTGTCGAGTGCACCACCTTCTGCGCGGCAGGCCTCCCCGGTGCGCTCGCCACCATTGCCTTCGCAGCCGGCGGCTCGATGTGGTCGCCCGGCGCCGCGCTCTACATGGACAAGCTGGTCGTCGGGCGCGATGCGCGAGACGCGATCGACATTCGCGAGAGCCCCGAGGACAACCTCCGGCGTGTGGCTGAGGCGCTCGGGAAGTCGGTCGACGAGATGAGGGTCGTCGTGCTCGACAAGCCGCGACACGAGGACCTGATCGATCGCCTGCGCAGTGCGGGGGCGGCGGTTTCCACGCCGGCCGAGGGCGACGTCGCCGGCGCGCTGGCAGCTTTGCTTCCAGATGGGCCCGCCGACCTGCTGGTGGGTATCGGCGGAACGCCGGAGGGCGCCATGACCGCGTGCGCGGTGGCCTCGCTCGGAGGCGGAATGCAGGGCCGGCTCGCCCCCCAGAGCGACGAGGAGGCACAGGCCCTCATGGACGCGGACGTCGACGTCGACCGACCGTTGCTGCTCGACGAGCTCGTGAGCGGACCGTCGATCTTCTCAGCCACCGGGATCACCGGCGGCGAGCTGCTCCGACAGCCTTGGTCTGAGGGGGATACGATGCTCACGGAGTCGATCGTCATCACGTCGGGCGGTGCCCGGCGGATCGTTGAGCAAGCGGTCGCCGGGTCCCCAGAGCTTGGCGCGTCCACCCCGGACACCGGATGACGGAGTGACGGCCCTGCACGGCAAATGATGAAGGCAATATTGGAGGACCGATGACCGCAGACAGCAACGACATTCAGAAGACCGCGCAAGAACTGGTCGCCGACGGCCAGGGAATCCTGGCGGCCGACGAGAGCACGGGCACCATGAACAAGCGCCTGGACCCGGTGCTCGAGAACGGGGAGCCGACCGAAGAGCTGCGCCTCGCCTTCCGCGAGCTGTTGTTCACGACGGAAGCCGCGGCCGAGCACATCAGCGGGGCGATCCTCTACGACGAGACGATCCGCCAGACCGCGAGTGACGGGATGTCGATTCCCGAGCTGCTGAACTCTCATGGGATCATTCCAGGCATCAAGGTGGACACCGGCGCCAAGCCGCTCGCCGGCTCACCCGACGAGAAGGTGACCGAGGGGCTGGACGGCCTGCGAGAGCGTCTCGAGGAGTACCGCGAGCTGGGAGCCCGGTTCGCGAAGTGGCGCGCGGTCATCACGATCGGCGACCACATGCCGACGCAGTACTGCCTGGACGTCAACGCGCATGCGCTCGCCCGCTACGCGGCCCTCTGCCAGGAGGCCGGCATCACCCCGATCGTCGAGCCCGAGGTGCTCATGGACGGTGAGCACTCGATCGACCGATCCGAGGATGTCACGGGGCAGACCCTGTTCACCGTGTTCAACGAGCTGCACCGCCAGCAGGTCGACCTGACCGGGATGCTGCTCAAGCCGAACATGATCATGTCGGCCTATGACGCCTCTGCGCCGGCGGACGTGGAGGAAGTGGCGTCACGCACGCTCGCCGTCCTGCACCGCACGGTGCCGGCGGCCGTCCCCGGGATCGTCTTCCTGTCCGGGGGCCAGAGCGACGAGAAGGCCAGCGAGCATCTCAACGCCATGAACAACATGGGCGAGCAGCCGTGGGAGCTGAGCTTCTCCTACGGCCGCGCGCTGCAGGGCGTACCGCTCAACACCTGGAAGGGCCAGGAGTCAAACGCAGCTTCAGCGCGGGCAGCCTACGAGCAGCGGGCGAAGTGCACCGGTGCCGCCAGGGCCGGGCAGTACACCCCCGACATGGAGCGTGAGGCCGCGGCAGCTTAGTCGCGGGTCCCGCCGCACGAGGGCCGCCCCGGCTCAGGACTCCACTGCGGCGGGGCGGCCCTCGGCGCTCTCCTGCTGGGAGTCGGCGCGGCCCTTTCCGTTCTTGACCCCGCCCCGAGAGGTTCTCCCCCCCAGCGCCACCGCCGCCTTGGCCGTCACGAGGTGGTAGAGGATGAGGAGCTGAACCAGGGCCAGTGACTCGGAGCGGCGCAGATCGGTCGCGATCGTGAACTCGCCGAGGCGCTCCGAGCGCAGGTGTGTCGCGAAATGGAGCTTCTCCCAGATTGCCTCCTCGATCTCGGCCCCGATCTTGGGATCCATGTTGCCCGGGACCTCGAGATGGCGCTCGGAGCCATGCTCCTCGAGCGTGATGCCGCCGTCGCCGTCACCCGTGAACGGCGACAGGTCGGGATGGGGAAGCCCGTCGCGAAGGATCAGGCGCGCGTCCAGTGCCTCGGCATCCGAGTCCCCCTCGGGTGGCTGGAACGCGACCACCATGTCCGCGTGGCGCTCCTGGGGACGGATGAACTCCGCCGAGTCGGGCTCGCGCTTGTCGAGCTCCGCCAGCACCTGATCGGTCGTGTAGCCGCGCCGCGAGGTGTCACGCTGCACCTTCCACTTGCGCCGAAGCTCCTCGGGAGGGGCGAGATAGATGCGCACGTCATAGGAATCGCGCAGCGACTCGGAGTAGTAGCCGAGCAGTCCCTCGACGATCGTGAAGGGCTTGGGATCGACGTAGACCGGCGGACCGAAGGTGCCGTCGGAGTGCACGTAGACCGGCTTTAGAATGGCCTCGCCATCGCGCAGGTGGCGCAGGTGCTGGCCCATGATGTCCATGTAATTGCACTCGGGGTGCAATGGGGTGATGCCGCGCTCAGCGCGCTGCTTTCGGTCGTAGCGGTGGTAATCGTCCGTGGCGACCGCCGTGACTTGGTCCTCGCCCAGCAGCCGGACGAGTCCGCGCGTGATGGTCGTCTTTCCGGTCGCCGAGTCGCCGACGACGCCAAGGATGATGGGACGCGGCAATGGATTTCCTCCCTAGATGGTCAACTGTGCGCCTCGGCCACGCGGCCTCGGCGGTCCACCGCTACTAGCGTGCGGTACTGGCCTCAGGTTCCCTCTCCTCGGCATCCTCCTCGGCCGAGCCCTCTGGCTCCTCGTCGGGTGCCTCCTCCTCGGTGTCGCTGAACACCGAGCTCTGGCGGATGTCCTCGGCCTCGATGGTGACGAGATCGTCCTTGGTCAGCTTCTCGCCGGACTCGAACAACCGCATGGCCTGACGCATGCGAGCCCGCTCGATGGCATTGCGGATGCTTCGCCCATGGGCGAAGCGCCGCTGCTCGCGGCGGCGCTCGATGTACTCGCGCAGCGCGTCATTGGCATCGTCTGAGAGCTCGTAGCCTTGCTGGGTGACCATACCCTCGGCGATCGTGAGCAGCTCGTCGGCAGAGTAGTCGGGGAACTGGATGTGATGGGCCACGCGCGACCCCATCCCGGGGTTGGCCCCGAAGAAGTCGTCCATGCGGTCCTTGTAGCCGGCCATCACTACGACCAGGTTCTGGCGCTCGGACTCCATCACCTGGAGCAAGACCTCGATCGCCTCCTGGCCGTAGTCGCGCTCATTCTCGGGCCGGTGCAGGTAGTAGGCCTCGTCGATGAACAGGACCCCGCCCATCGCCTTCTTGACGGCCTCCTTGGTCTTCGGCGCGGTGTGGCCGACGTATTGGCCCACCAGGTCATCGCGGGTGACCGTGACCAGCTGGCCCTTCTCGAGGTAGCCGAGCCGATAGAGGATGCTGGCGATGCGCAGAGCCACTGTCGTCTTGCCGGTCCCGGGGCTGCCGGTGAAGCTCATGTGCAGCGTGGGACGCTCGGAGCTCAGCCCCATCTCCTCCCGCAGGCGGTCGATGACGAGCAGGGCCGCGATCTCGCGGATCCGCCGCTTGACCGCCTCGAGCCCGACGAGGTCGCGGTCCATCTCCTCGAGCACCTCGTTGACCCGCGAGTCGCGCACGACGCTCTGCACGTCGGCCTTGCCGTCGGAGACCGCCTCCTCGAAGTCGACCGACCCCACGGCGGACCCGGCCTCCGAGCCCTTGTCGGGCTGTTGGACGCGGCCGCTGAACTCGTCGGACTTTCCGTTGCCGCCGGAC
>JBBSIW010000180.1:0-5554 GCA_038231895.1 Solirubrobacterales bacterium
GCGCGAGGTGATGGACCGGGTGCGGGCCACCGTGCCCGGGGTGGAGGTGGCGGGGCTCGACGAGGCCTACCTCGACCTCTCCGGGCTCGTCGCCCCGCGCGCGGCGATGCGACGACTCGTCGCGGACATCCGAACCGCCACCGGGCTGGGAGCCTCGGTGGGCATCGGCCCGAGCAAGCTCGTGGCCAAGGTCAGCTCGGATGCCGAGAAGCCCGCCGGGTTCGTCGTACTCACCAGAGAGCAGGCGTGCGCGCGCTTCGCCACTGCCGCTCCCGCGCTGCTGCCCGGCGTCGGCCCCAAGACCGCGGCAGCGCTCCAAGGCATGGGCATCGCCACGATCGCGGCCCTCGCCGGGACGCCGATCGACGCGCTGGCGGCCCGGTTCGGCGCCCGTCTCGGGCCCTATCTGCGCCGGCGGGCCCGCTTCGAGGACGAGGGGGCGGTCACGCCTGTCCGCGTGGCCGTGTCCGAGTCGCGCGAGACCACGTTTCCCACCGACATCTCCGACCCCGCCGAGCTCGAGCGCATCCTGCGCGAGCTGAGCCACCGGCTGTGTGGTGCGCTCGCGCATCAGGAGCGGCGCGGACGCACGATTGCCATCAAGGTGCGCCTCGAAGACTTCTCCACCCATACACGTGCGCGCACGCTGACCGCGCCGATGAACGACGCTGAGTTGGTGGGCGACGTGGCGTGTGAGCTCCTGCGGGAGTTCGGCGCAACGCGCGCGGTGCGCCTGCTCGGCGTCCGCGTCGCCGGCTTCGCCGCCGGTGCCGGCGAGACGCCGCCTCAGCTCGTGCTGCCCTTGTAGCGTGTGCCGGCGTGCCCAACGTACGTGGGAGGGAGGGGAGCGCCCCCACCGACCAGACGATCATCAATCGCCTGTCGCACCTGATCGTCAGCGGTCGGACCAGCTGCTGGCCGTCGCCAATGCCCATCACATCGCGGCGCTGATTCCCCACGCACGGCTCCAGCTGCTCGACGGGGTGGGCCACATGTTCTGGTGGGAGCGACCTGAGCGGGTGGCCGCGCTCGTGCACGAGCTGGCCTCCGCCGCCCGGACGCCTCAGTAGAGCGCCGAGGCCAGACGGCGACGGTACTCCCGCGCCAACGGGTGCTCGACGCCGAGCTCGTCGAGCACGGCGACGATCACGCGACGCAGATCCTCCTGGGCGCCATCGGCTCGGGAGACCGCGTCGACCAGTCGCTCCAGCGCCTGCGCATGCTCGCCGGCGTCAAGCGCGGCAAACGCCTCGCTCACATCCTCCTGGAGCGTGTCGTCGGATGCTTGCTCGAGGCGAATCCGGGCGGTCAGGCCCTCGGCGGCGAAGTCGCCGGCGATGGGGTCGACGAGCTCCAGCGCGGCGTCGGACTCTCCCCGAGCGTGCAATATGCGGGCCAAGTGCACCGCTGCGTCGGTGCGGCCGGGGGCGAGCTCGAGGGCGCGCCGCAGCGAGGCTTCGTCACCGGCCTCCACGAGACCGTCTGCCTCCGAGGGCACCAGCCGGTCGAAGAAGCGTTCGATGACGGCCGGCGGATTGGCGCCGACGAAATCATCAACCTCGCGGCCGTCCTTGAACGCCTTCACCGCGGGAATGCCCTGGATGCCAAACGCCCGCGAGGTCGTCGGATTGGAGTCGGTGTCCAGCTTGGCGAGCACGACCTTGCCCTCGCGCTCCGCGGCGGCACGCTCGAGCACCGGCGCGAGCTGGCGGCAGGGCCCGCACCACGCTGCCCAGAAGTCGACGACGACCGGGGTCGTGCGCGAGCGTTGGATGACTTCCGCTTCGAAGGTTGCGTCCGTGACGTCGATGACCATGCCCGAAGCATACGAAGGGGCGATACTGGACCTCCATGAACGAGCTCGAAACGCTGGCAGACGATGTCCGGCTGGCGGGGCAGGAAGCGGGGGAGGGCATTCCCATCGTGCTCCTGCACGGACTCACCGCCACTCGCAGGTACGTGGTCATGGGGTCACGGACGCTGCAGCGCAGCGGCCATCGCGTGATTGCCTACGACGCACGCGGACACGGGCGCTCGAGCCCCGCCCCCACCCCGACGGCCTATACATACGAGGACTTGAGCGCTGACCTCGGTGCCGTCCTGGACGCCCGCGGCATCGACCGTGCCGTGCTGGTGGGCGCTTCGATGGGCGCACACACCGCGGTCCGCCAGGCGCTGGAGGCGCCCGAGCGGGTGGCCGGCCTGGTCGTCGTCACGCCATCGTTTGATCCCCGCGAGCCGCCCGGCGATGCGGCGCTCGAGCGCTGGGACGCGCTTTCGGCTGGACTGCGCCACGGGGGAGTCGAGGGCTTCGTGGCCGCCTATGGGGACCCCCCGGTACCGGAGCGCTGGCGCGACACCGTGCGCCAGGTCTTGCGTCAGCGTCTCTGCACCCATGAGCACCCCGATGCCGTGGCCGACGCGCTGCTGGCCGTCCCACGATCACGGCCGTTCGAGCAACTCGATGCCCTCAAAGGCATCGAAGCGCCGACAGCGGTGGTGGCGAGCCGAGATGAGGCCGACCCCGACCACCCGTTGGCGATCGGCGAGGCTTACGCGGCGCGCATCGCCGGTGCTCGACTGGTGACCGAGGCTGCCGGAGAGTCGCCGCTGGCCTGGCAGGGCGGCCGCCTCTCCAAGGTAATCGCGGCCGTTGCGGCCCAGGCGGTTCGAGCCGCGAGCCGCGGTTGATTCGGCGCGCATCATTCATCAGGTTATGGTGAACTGAAGACAGGGTAAGAAAGGGAGGGAATGATGGCCGCGCTCGACCGAACCACCAGCTTGACCTCAGTCTCGATTGGGAGCGTTCCCCCATGGCTGGCCCTGCTCGTGGCGCTGACAGCCGTCTTCGGCCTCCCGACGCTCATCAAGTGGCGCCAGGGTGGGACCGGGCGGGGAGGCCTCTACATTGCATCGGACCGGTCGCCATGGCTCGACCTCCTCCTCGCCATCGCCGTCACCGCCACGGTCTTCGCCGCCCGCGACACGCATGTGTCCGGAGTCTGGTACGCGACGATCTGGTGGCACCTGGCGTGCCTGCTGGCGGTCGTTGCCTTCGCCGTCTGGCGTTGGGACGTTGGCCCGGCCCACGTCCGCCAGTTCGTGACGACCGGGGGAGAGCCGAGGCACATTCGCAACGCCGGCTACACCGTGATCGCGGCGTGGATGATCGCGCTGGTGCCCACGCTCCTGTTCACCGGTCCCGTATGGGCGCGGCCGGTCAACCTCCTGGTGGTCACCGGGCTGTTCGCGCTCTCGGTCTTCGCCCAGCGGCTCATCCGATGGGCGAACTACATGGATGACCACATCGACTCGCTGGAAGGCCGCTTCGAGAGCACTCGGGCTCGCCTGAGCCACTGAGCGTCATTCGTCGCGAACTGCGATGAGCGACCTCGATGGCCGCGTCGTGGTCGTCACCGGCGCGAGCGCCGGGATCGGCGAGGCGGCAGCGATCGCGCTCGCCGCACGAGGTGCCACGGTCGTGCCCGTGGGGCGCGATCCCGGGCGACTCGCGGCCATCGGCGAGCGTGTGGGCGTCGAACCGCTGCGGGCGGACTTCGCCTCCTTGACCCAGGTGCGGGCATTGGCAGCGGCGCTCCTGGAGCGCTACGCGCACGTCGATGCCCTGGTCAACAACGCAGGGCTGGTCGCCGGCCGCCGCCTCCTCACGGAGGACGGCCACGAGACGACATTCGCCGTCAACCACCTGGCGCCGTTCCTGCTCACGAACCTGCTGCTGGCCCGCCTGCAGGCCTCGGGTCCCGCGCGGGTGGTTACCACCAGCTCGCATGCCCACGGCAACGGGCGACTCGACTTCGAGGACCTGCAAGGTGAGCGCTCGTGGTCGAGCTGGGGGGCCTATGCCAACTCCAAGCTGGCGAACATCCTCTTCACCCGTGCCCTGGCGGGCCGTCTGGACATGGCCGAGGTCACGGCCAACTGCCTGCACCCCGGGGTCATTCGCACGCGGCTCGGCCGTGGCGCCGGCGGCGTGCTCGGTGCCGGCTGGTCGCTGGCGCGCCCGTTCTTCGGCTCTCCCCGGCGTGGCGCGGAGACGATCGTGCACCTCGTCGCCTCGTCGGAGGGAGCCGAGGTGACCGGCGCGTACTACGCCGGCTCCCGGCCAGCCGGCACGAGCGCGGCCGCGGCCGACTACGAGGCTGCCGAGCGCCTGTGGGAGGTCAGCGCCGAGCTCGTCGGTCTGTAGTGGTGCTCCGCCCCGGGCAGTGTTGGGGTCGCCCGCCCAGGCGCCCCGGCCTTAGAAGCCGGCTACGCCGCCCCCGCTTGGAAAGTGGCCGCTCTGTCCGCCGCTCTGGGGCAGCTCCCGACCGTCGAAGCCCACGCGCTTGGGGGTGCTCGTGCTCGATGAGGCCACAAGCGCCTTGGACAACCGCACCGAGCGCGCAGTCCAGGAAGCGCTTGACCGCCTGGCCGAGGGCCGGACGACGATCGCCATCGCGCACCAGCTCTCGACGGTGCGCGACGCCGAGCAGATCGTCGTGCTCGACGGAGGACACGCAGCCGAGCGCGGGACGCACGCCGAGCTGCTGGGGCGGGGTGGACGCTATGCGGCGCTCAGCGCCCGGGAGGGTGGGGAGGCGGACCCACCGCCACTCGGGCACCAGCTCCGGACCCATGTGCAGCGCCCGCACCAGGTGGCGAGCTGCCCCTCCGCAGTCGTCGCTGAACGGCTCTATCGCCCTACCGCACCATGGTGGTACGGACGAGCGGGAATCCCGCCTGGCGCTCGTCGGCGGTGATCAGCATGAGATCGTGAGCGAGGGCGGTCGCGGCGATCCACAGATCGTTGGTCGGTGACCGACCGGTCGCCGCGCGCAGCTCACCGTACCGGGCAGCCACCATTCGCTCCACCGGCAGTGCGGGCGCCTCCGCGAGAACGGCGATAAGGCGCCGAAGGCGGCGCGCTCGAATCGACGAATCTGGAGCGAGCAGGACGCCGGCCTCAAGCTCGCCGACTGTGACGACGCTGATCGCCCAGTCCTCCGCGAGCTCGTCGGCCGAGAGCCGATCCACACGGATCAGCACGCTGGTGTCAATGAGCGCGCTCAGCTCGCCCAGGGCTCACGTGCGGCCGCGTGATCCTCATCACGAAGGCGCTCGAGATCAGCGTGCCATTGCGGGTCGACCGGCGTCTCGGCAAGAATCTGCGAGAGCGAACGAGCCGATGCCCGGCGCAGCCGAGCCACTGGTCCGAGCTCGGCCACGGGCCTTCCATGCACGGTGATGGTGAAGTGCTCGCCGCTCTCGGCGCGGCGGAGCACGTCACTGACGTTGTTGCGGAGCTCGCGTTGGGGCATCGACGCCATGCCCGATAGCGTAGCAAATCTTCTACGGTCACGGATGAGAAGCTGATCAACTCGCCCTGCTGAACGACACGGAAGCACGCGCTAGAGCTAGCCCCGTTTTCCGCGTCGGGTGATGTGTAGTGGCATTGGGGGCGCGCGGCATTTCGCGTGAGGATGCGGTTCCTCGCTGGGCTGGGCCGTCCGATCACGGCTGCGTGTTGTGGCAACTCACTGACTGGTATCCGTCC
>JBBSIW010000181.1:0-5543 GCA_038231895.1 Solirubrobacterales bacterium
CTGATGAGTCAGCGGCGATGGGGGCGGGCGCGCTGCCGCAAGTTCCTTGCGTCCATCCCCATGTCGGAGAACAAGCCGGTCGGCTCGATGACGGAGCGCCAGCGCGAGACCTTCGCCGCCCTGCTCACGGCCAAGCCGTCGCGGTACGGGGGGATATGAGCCCCCCGGCATCGCGCTGACCCACGGAGGCGAACAGCCCGAGGCTACATCCCAGGCTCAGACGCGGAGAAACCGGGTCCGAGCGTGGCCATCTCCAGGATGTGGCCGTCGGGATCGCGGAGATAGATCGAGCACATGGCGCCCCGATCGAAGACGTCGGTGCATTGCACCCCGTGATTCTCGAGGTAGTCGCGCCAGGCGATCTGCTCCTCCCCTGACTCCACGGAGAATGCCAGGTGGTGCGTGTTGCCTTTCCCCACCGGACCGTGCGCGAGGGCGGGATACTCCAGGAACGACACGAGCGTGCCCGGAGTTCCGTGAGGATCGCCGAAGTAGAAGTGCCGTGAGTCCGGATCGTCATCGTTCGTCGTCTGCTCGACGAGCGTGAGCCCGAGCAGGTCACGGTAGAACGACGTCGTCCGATCGAGATCGCCAGAGATCAGCGTCACGTGGTGCAGGCCCGTGAGCCGCATGCGCTGCGACGACGGTGGGGAGACAAACGAACTCAAGGTCCCCGGTCACCATAGCGGCGACGCAGGCGACGTCAGCGGGGCAGTCGCGGCGCCATGATGCGGTAGGCCTTGAGGCCGAGGCCGAGGCGCTCGCGGTCCTCGGACTCCATCGGATTGAGCCCGGTGAGCTCGCGTACGCGCTCGAGCCGGTAGGCGACGGTATGGCGGTGGGTGTAGATCGCTGCCGCCGTCGCGTTCATGTTGCAGTTCTGCGCGAGATAGGACTCGAGGGTCCCCACGAGGTCGGTGGCGTACTGGTCGTCGTAGGCGACGAGCGGTGCAACCGTGTCTTCGTAGAAGGCGCTCACCTCCTCGGGGTGGGAGGCCAGCACGCGAAGCAGAAGCCGATAGGTGCCCGACCCCATGTCCCCGCCGACGGCGACACCCGATCGGCGGACGACCTCGAGCACCAGCTCAGCCTCTGCAATCGCGCGCAAGAGCTCCGCCGGATCGAGGTAGTAGGACGACATACCGACGGTGCCGTGGCGCTGGAGTCGCCCGGCCAGCTGGTGAGCGGACTCCAAAACCGCCTCCGCGGGACTCTGGCCATAGCGGGCGGCGGGCAGCAGCGCGTAGACACGACCGTCCATGTGCTGGGCGAGGGCGCCGGGATACTCACCGCAAATGGTGGCCACGACGTGGCGGGGCCTCTCCGCGGTCAGCTCCGCGCAGAGCACGACCACGCCGCTGGAGAGATCGCACCCGAGCCGCCCCGCGCGGCGCGTGATCTCGACCGCGTCGAGGTCCGAACGGGTTCGCAGATCTTCGAGCAGCGAGCCGCGCAAGTTGTGCTCCACCTCCTCCTTGGCCTCTGCGACGGCGACCTCGGTCAGTGAGGCGACGGCGGCCAGGTGAAGGAACTCGCAGGCATGGCCGTCCGGTTCGGCTGCATCGGACTCACCGGTGCCCAGGAGGATCACTGCCCCAAGCAGCTCGTCGCCCGCCGAGATGGGCGCCTCGGCGAGGATCGCGTCCGGGACCTCGACGGCATGGTCGTGGAGACGTGCCCCGACGTAGCGCTCTACTGACGCAAGCACAGGAGCCAGCTCGGGCCGGTCGGGCGCCATCACCGAGACCCCGAGGCGTGGCACCACCACCACCACCGGGGCCCCCGTCGCGTCGGCGGCCAGCTGCGCCACACGTTCGAGGCCATCGCCGGCGAGGACCGCGTCCACCATGTCGAGATGGACGTCGCGCATGCGACGCATGAGCGATGCCGGGGGCGGGGCGGCGGATTCCGCCGCCCCGCCCCCGGTCCGCGCTGCGCTCGAGCCCTGCCCTTCGTCGGGCCGCGCTCGAGCGCTCATGTCAGACGGCGGTGGCCGCCGGGTCCGGGTGGGCCTGGAGGGTGTCCTCGCCTGACTCGCCCGTGCGGATCCGGTGAGCCTCCTCGACCGGCATGACGAACAGCTTGCCGTCGCCGACCGAGCCGGTGCGGGCATGCTTGAGGACGGTGTCGACGATCGTCGGCACGTCCCGCTGCGCCACCACGCACTCGATCTTGACCTTGGGCCGCAGGTAGTTCGTCAGCGACGAGCCACGGTACTGCTCGGTGATCCCCTTCTGGCGCCCCGATCCCTTGACCTCGGAGATCGACAGCGACGGGAAGCCCAGCTCGAGCAGCTCCGTGCGGATCGGCTCGAACGCCTCGTGTCGGATATAGGCGATCACCATCTTCATGCCGGTACCTCCCTGGGACTCTGAGTTGCGGCCGCCCCGGGTGAGGCCACCGGCCTTCCGGTGGGCGAGACGCCGATGAGCTCAGGCGCCGGGATGAACTGCTCCGGGTAGCCGTACATGCCGTGCTCGGAGATGTCCAGTCCGGCGTCCTCCTCTTCCTCGCTCACGCGGAGCCCGTAGGTCTTCTTGATCGCGAAGAAGGTGATGAAGCTCGCCGAGAACACGAACAGGAACACGATCGTGAACCCAACGGCCTGCGCCACGAGCTGGGTGACGTGGCCCGAGTACACCAGGCCGCCCTTGGGATCGCCGAACGCGTTGTACTCGGCCAATCGCGGTGCCGTGAAGAGACCGCAGGACAGCGTTCCCCAGATGCCGGCCAGGCCGTGCGCCGACAGCGCTCCCACCGGATCGTCGATGTACTTGTCGACGAGCAGCACGCCGAACACGACGATGACCCCGGCGACCACGCCGATGATCGGTGCAGCCCAGATCTCCACGTAGCCCGACGGGGCGGTGATCGCCACCAGCGCGGCGATGGCGCCGTTGCCGGCCATCCCGATGTCGATCGTCTTCTGCCTCAGGTAGTAGGTGATGATCGCACCGAGCACGCCGGCCGCGGCAGCCAGGTTGGTGATCAGCAGGATCTCCGGGAAGCGGCCGTCTAGGGCATTGAGCGTCGACCCGGGGTTGAAGCCGAACCAGCCGAGCCACAGGATCAGCACCCCGAGCCCGAACAGCGGCATGTTGTGACCCGGGATCGCCCTGGGCTTTCCATCGGGCCCGTACTTGCCCTTGCGGGCGCCGAGCAGCAGCAGGGCTGCGAGAGCGCCCGACGCCCCGATCAGGTGGACGGCCGTCGAGCCGGCGAAGTCCTGCATGCCGGCGATTCCGGTGCCCAGCCAGTCACCCTGCTGGAGGAAGCCCCCACCGAACACCCAGTGGGCGCCGATCGGGTAGATGAGCGACGCGAACACGGCCGAGTAGATGATGTAGACGCCGAACTTGATGCGCTCGAGCGTCGTGCCCCACACGATCGCCAGCGAGACGGCGCAGAAGACAAACTGGAAGAACCACTTCGACTCGATCGTCGCGCTGGACAGCGCCATCACCCCGAAGGTCGGGTGGTACATCGCCGTGCCGTCGACCATCTGCATGTACGGGCCGAGATGGCTGAAGAACGCGCCGCCGTCGTGCCCGATGAAGCTGCTGGCCGGGCCGCTGAAGGCGAACATGAAGCCGACCGCCCACCAGGCGATCGCGGCGATCGAGAAGTTCGTGAGGATCTTGGCGATCACGGTCCCGGCGTTCTTCGCGCGCGAGAACCCGATCTCCAGGAAGGCGAACCCTGCCTGCATGAACATGACGAGCACCCCAGCAAGGATCACCCAGGTCGAGTTGATCCCCACCGAGGGGTCGAGCTTGCCATCGATGGCCTTCTTGAGGTCGGTGGCGTCGGCGAGTGCCGAGGTGGGCACCAGCAGGATCGCCATCAGGCCCAGCCCCGCGACCAGCGCGAGCTTGCGCGAGTGCGGTGCGGCTCGCGCCGCGACGGAACGTCTCATACGTCCTCCTCGTATCGGATGCATGAGGCGAGTGTGGGCGAGTGCGGCGGCGGCGTCTTTAGACCGATGTCGAAACTTCGTGGTGAGCGGTTCGCCATTCGGTCGGTCGGCGAAAGAACCCCGCGTCGCTTTGGACACGTGGACAACGACGCGCGGGCGAGCAGCCCATAGTCTGTCGGGCTCGCCCGAAGCCCTTCGAGAGGAAGAGACCCGCCTTCATGCCCAGATTGCGCCAGCAGAACGTGCTCGCGGCTCAGTGGACTCCCAACGGGGAGTCGCTCGGCTCACCCGACCTCACGGTTTCGGCCAACCAGATCTTTGGCGCCAACGTGTTCAGCCCGACGGTGCAGCGCCAGCGGCTCCCCAAGTCCGTGTACCAGACGCTCCAGTCCACGCTCGCGCGAGGAGAGGCACTGGACACCTCGCTGGCCGACCAGGTCGCGGCGGCGATGAAGGACTGGGCGCTCGAGCAGGGGGCGACCCACTTCACGCACTGGTTTCAACCGTTGACCGGCTCGACCGCTGAGAAGCACGACTCGTTCTACGCGCCCACGGGCGAGGGCACGGCGCTCGCCGACTTCTCGGGCAAGGAGCTCATCCAGGGCGAGCCCGACGCGTCGAGCTTTCCCACCGGCGGCATCCGCGCCACCTTCGAGGCCCGCGGATACACGGCGTGGGACCCGACCAGTCCTGCCTTCATCCTCGAGAACCCCAACGGCGCAGTCCTGTGCATCCCGACGGCGTTCGCGTCCTGGACCGGTGAGGCGCTGGACAACAAGATCCCGCTGCTGCGCTCGATGGACGCCCTCTCCCGGGCCGCTGTGCGGACGCTGCGCCTGTTCGGCGACGAGGCCTCCGCGCGCGTGTTCACGACGGTCGGGCCCGAGCAGGAGTACTTCCTCATCGACGAGCAGTACTACTTCGAGCGCCCGGACCTGATCAACACCGGGCGCACGCTCTACGGCGCCCAGCCACCCAAGGGCCACGAGCTCGACGACCACTACTTCGGATCGATCCCCGAGCGGATCCTTGCCTGCATGCTCGACGTCGAGCGCGAGCTGGCCAAGCTCGGGGTACCGATCAAGACCCGCCACAACGAGGTCGCCCCCAACCAGTACGAGGTGGCGCCGGTGTTCGAGAACTCGAACGTCGGCTGTGACCACCAGCAGCTGTGCATGCAGGTGCTCGAGCGCGTGGCCCGGCGCTACGGCCTGGTCTGCCTGCTGCACGAGAAGCCCTTCGCCGGGGTCAACGGCTCGGGCAAGCACAACAACTGGTCGATGGGCACCGACACCGGCCACAACCTGCTCGAGCCTGGCGACACGCCGGCGGAGAACGTCCAGTTCCTGCTGTTCTGCTCCGCGGTCATGCAGGCCGTCAACCGACACCAGGCCCTGCTGCGGGCGTCGATCGCCTCCGCAGGCCAGGACCACCGCCTCGGTGCCAACGAGGCGCCGCCCGCGATCATCTCGATCTTCCTCGGCGCCGAGCTGCTCAAGGTGTTCGAGGCCATCGAGGCCGGGCAGGCCAAGCCCGGGGCCAACGACTCGATCCTCGGCCTCGGGACCGAGACCCTGCCCCCCCTGCCCATGCACGGCGGCGATCGCAACCGCACGAGCCCGTTCGC
>JBBSIW010000182.1:0-5534 GCA_038231895.1 Solirubrobacterales bacterium
CGAGCTCGAAGGCGTGAGCGTGCAGGACGCGCTGGCTCATCCCACGTGGGACATGGGGGGCAAGATCACGATCGACTCGGCCACCCTCATGAACAAGGGCCTCGAGATGATCGAGGCCCACCACCTGTTCGGCACGCCCTATGAACAGATCGACGTCCTGGTCCACCCCCAGTCGATCGTCCACAGCCTGATCGACCTCTGCGACGGCGCTAGCGTCGCTCACCTGGGATATCCGGACATGCTGGTTCCCATCTCCTATGGCCTGCACTACCCCGACCGGGTCGACGTCCCCGTGCCCCGGCTCGACCTTGCCGCCGTGGGGAATCTGAGCTTCGAGGCGGTCGACGAGGACGTGTTTGCCTGCTTGCGCCTGGCTCGCCAGGCGGCGGTGGCCGGAGGCACCGCGCCATGCGTGCTCAATGCCGCCAACGAGGTCGCCGTCCACGCCTTCTTGGGCGACCGCTTGTCGTTCCTCGATATCGCCGCTGTGATCGAGGAGACGCTCGAGCAGCTGGCTCCCGCTGCAGTGCACTCCTTCGACTCGCTCTACGAGGCCGATCACGAGGCTCGGGCGAGCGCACGCGAGCTGGTGGCCGACCGAGAGACGCGGAGCGCCCCGGCATGAGCTGGGTGCTCACCATCATCGGGTTCTGCGCGCTCATCGTGCTCCACGAGCTCGGCCACTTCACGGCGGCGAAGGCGGTGGGCATGCGCGTCGAGCGGTTTGCCCTGTTCTTCCCGCCGCTGCTGTTCAAGGTCCGCCGCGGCGAGACGGAGTACGGGATCGGCGCGATCCCGTTGGGCGGCTACGTGAAGATCACCGGGATGAACCCCTCGGAGGACCTCTCCGACGAGGTTCGCACGCGTGCCTACTACAACCAGCCGGTGTGGAAGCGCGTCGTGGTGATCGCCGCGGGGCCGGTGGTCAACCTGGTCGTGGCGTTTCTGCTGCTGCTCGGGCTCTTCGGCATTCAGGGAAACCCGGTGCCCGAGGTCGGAAAGCAGGGTCTGCACCAGCCGGCCGCAAGCGTCTTGCGGCCGGGGGATCGCGTCGAGAAGGTGGACGGCAAGGGCGGCACGCCCGCGGCGCTCTCCAAGCAGATTCGCAGGCACCGTTGCCCGGGGGCGCTCAGCGCAGGCTGCGCGGCGAGCAGTCCGGCGAGCCTGACGGTCCAGCGCAAGGGTGAGCGCCTGACACTGGCGGTCACGCCCCGCTACGACCCGAGGACGAAGACGATGCGCATCGGGTTCTCCTATGACACGGGATTTGAGCCCGTCGGTCCCGTGCGGGCCGTCGGCCTGACCGCCGGCGCGATGTGGCGCGTGACGTCGGGCACCGTGTCGGCGTTCGCTCGCCTATTCGAGGCCGAGCAGCGCAAGCAGCTCTCCGGCGTGGTGGGCATCGGCGAGGTCACCCACCAGGCCTTCTCTCACGACGTGACGGACGCCCTCAATCTTCTCGCCCTCATCTCACTGTCGCTTGCCCTCATCAACCTCTTCCCCTTCCTGCCGCTGGACGGCGGCCACATCTTCTGGGCCGTCGTGGAGAAGGTGCGGGGTCGTCCCGTGCCGTTCTCGGTCATGGAGCGAGCCGGAGTGGTGGGCTTCGCGCTCGTGCTGATGCTGTTCTTCATCGGGCTCTCGAACGACATCGGGCGCCTTCAGGGCAACGGCTTCAGCCCCCGCTGAGGGGCGCCCGGAGGGAACGGGGCGGCACCGTCGAAGAAGCGCAGGTACTGCGCATGAAGACCCCGATCGTGCACGAGCTGCGTCGCGCCGGCGCCGGCGCCGAACGGCCGGACGCTCAACGTCCGCCACGACTACGACCGCTTCAGGCGGCGAGCAGCTCGTCGAACGCGCTGTCCAGATCCGCGCGGAGCGCGTCGGCGTCGGGGAGCGTGACTGCGTCAGCGTAGACGGCGAAGCAGATTCGCCCGGCGACGGTGACCACGCCAATGGACAGAGCGTGACGGTTTGCCAGCGGCACGGCGGAGTAGAGCTCCCGAAGGGGCCAGCCGCGCAGGTAGCGCGGCAGCGCGGGGCCGGCCACGTTGGAGACCGTGAGGTTGAACAGCCGAGGATGAGCGAAGAGGCGCGCGAGCGTGCGTTGCAGGGGGGTGGGAGTGAGAGCGGCGGCACCGAGCGCCGCGTCGAGCTCTTCGGCTTCCCCGTCGCGCTGACGCTGGGCGGTCGCGCGGTTGATGGTCTCCAGCCGCACGACGGGATCGGGCTCGTCGCACGGCAGCTCGATGAACAGAAAGGAGATACGGTTGCCGCTGTCTGGCGAGTCGGTGTATGCGCGTACGTCGACGGGGACCATTGCCTTCAGAGGCTGCGGCGTCTCCCCGCGACGCTCGGCGAAGCGCCGCAGCGCGCCAGCGCACACGGCGAGCACCACGTCGTTGGGCGTCACACCGAAGCGGCGCTTGACCTCACGGAGCTCATCGAGGGGGCGCGCCAGGCGGACATGGTGGCGCTCGGCGGATCCCGGTTGGTTGAGCGGAGAGCCCGGTGCCGGAGGTAGCAGCGTATGCGCCAGCGTGCGCGCGCCCCGTCCCACGGCGCCCGGCAGGCCGCGCATGCGCGACGGCGAGCTGACCAGCCGCACCGGCGCCAGCGCGAGGGCGGCGCTGTCGGCGGCGCGGTCCACGAGGCCCCGTGCCAGCCGCGCCCCGGCCGAGGGAGTACCGGTCGGCGGCGCATCGGCCCCCTCAGCCTGGCTCGGCTCCCGCGATGCGTCGGAGTCGGAATCCAGGAGAAGCCCGCCAAGCTCGATCGCGGCGACCCCGTCGACCATGCAGTGGTGCATCTTTCCAATGATCGCGAGGCCTCCGCCCGGCAGCCCCTCGGCCACCCACATCTCCCACAGCGGGCGGTCACGCGCCAGGGGGGACGAGAGGATGCTGTCCACGAGCTCGGGCAGATCGGCACCGTCCGCGCGATGCACGTGGCTGGCGACGTCGAAGTCGGCATCGTCGACCCAGACCGACTCGTGGACACCGAACGGCACGCCGACGAGCCGCTGACGGTAGCGCGGCTGGCGGCCGAGCTGCCCAGCGATGTGCTCGAAGAGCTCGGGAAACGACGCGCCGGACCCACTCTCCGGCGCGTCGAACACCGCAACCCACCCGACGTGCATCGGGGCCGAAGGACTCTCTACGGCGAGAAAGGAAGCATCGAGTGCCGACAGTCGATCGCAAGCCACGGTCGCCCAGCCTACGCCCATCGGCTGCTCTTGCCCGCCCCGCCTCGGCGAGTACACGATCGGCGCTGATCCGCTCCGCTCGAAGTGACGTTCCTCACACCCCCGGCGATGCCCGGCTGCCCGACTCGTTCAGCGGTCGTACGTGGCGATCGCCCGCAGCGAGAGGCCCGTGAGCACCACCCCCAACGCGGCGATCACCCCCACGCAGGCCGCGAGCTTGCCCAGGTCCCAGCCATTGATCACGAGTGACCGCAGGCCCTCGATCACGTAGCTCACCGGGTTGAGGCGGGCGAGTGTCTCCATCAGTGGTGAGAGGCGGTCGAAGGGGACGAAGTTGGGGGTGAGGAACAGCAGCGGGAAGAACAGCAGGAAGCTGGTGTTGGTGGCCTGCACGTTGCGCGTGCGCAGCGCCACGAGGATGCCGAAGCCCGCGTAGCCCACGCCGAATAGCGCCGCGAGCGCCACCAGCACCACAGCGCCGAGAACGCCGCTCTGCATGTGGGCCCCGAGGGCGAGGCCGGCGAGAAGCACCACGGTCGAGCCGAGGATCCCGCGCACGAGGTCGGCGGTCAAGCGTCCGAAGATGATCGACGAGCGCCGGATCGGTGCCGCGAGCAGCTTGTCGAAGTAGCCGAGATCGATCTCGGTCACGAGAGCCAGGCCAGAGCTGGCGGTCGCGACCGCGAACATCAGGGAGATCGGCAGCTGGAAAGCCACGTAGCCCTGGCCGTGGAGGAAGGGCGTGCTGCTCGGGAAGGTCTTTGAGACCTGGCCGATGTTGACCGCCAGGAAGAAGAGCGGGATGAACAGCGCTGGGATGGTGGCTTCCGGGTATCGCGCTATCTCGCGCACGGCACGGCGGCCGAGGAGCAGGACCTCGGTCATGCGGAACGCTCCTCGCCGGCGCCCTCGAGCCGGCGACCGGTTGCCTGCAGGAAGACGTCGTCGAGCGATGGGCGCGACACCGCGATCGCACCGACGCGGACCTCGGCGAGATCGAGGCGCCGCACGATCTCGGCGATCGAGCCGGCTCCGTCCTCCACATAGAGCGCAAGCTGATCGGGCTCGGTGACGATGCGCTCGAGCCCTGGGAGATTCGCCACCGCGGCCTCGGTGCCCGCCTGACCAGCGCCGTCAAGGGCAAGCGTGACCACGTCGTGGCCCATCTGCGCCTTCAGGCGCTCGGGCGTACCTTCGGCGACGATCTCGCCAGCGTCGATGATCGCGAGACGGTCGCACAGGCGGTCCGCTTCCTCCAGGTATTGCGTCGTGAGGAAGACGGTCGTCCCAGAGTCATTGATCCGGCGAACCTCCTCCCACACCGTCAGCCGCGAGGCCGGATCCAGGCCCGTCGTCGGCTCGTCGAGGAAGAGGACCTCGGGGGAATGGACGAGCGCGCTCGCCAGGTCGAGCCGGCGCTTCATTCCACCGGAGTACGTCTTGGTGCGCCGATCGGCGGCTTCGGTCAGCCCGAGAAGCTGGAGCAGCTCCTGGGACCGGCTACGCGCATCGGAGCCTTTGATCCCGTAGAGGCCGCATTGCAGCTCGAGGAGCTCGCGCCCGGTCTGCACCGGATCGAGCCCGATCTCCTGCAGCGCGACTCCGATCCGCCGCCGCACCTCGGCCGGGTCGGCCGCCACGTCGACGCCGGCCACGCCGGCGCTGCCACCCGTGAGCGGAAGCAGCGTACAGAGCATCCGCACGGTGGTCGTCTTGCCCGCTCCGTTGGGTCCGAGGAAGCCGAAGACCTCACCCTTGGCCACGCCGAGATCGATGCCGCGAACCGCTTCGACCTCGCCCTTGAACGTCCGTCGAAGCGACTGTGCCTCGATTGCTTGCGTGCTGTCCATATCCGGCACCGTACGGGCTTCACCAGCGAAACCGCCCGCTCGACGCTCCTCGACTCTGGCTACCGGGCCGGCGCCCGCCCGCCCGCCGGCTCGATGAGGACCACGGCGCCGCCCGGCGCCGGCAGCTGGCTCGGTCCCAGCGACACCGGGTCGACCCTCGAGGGGGGGCCCGCCGCGCGCGAGCGAACGACGGTGAACACGGCATCCCGGTCCACCCCAACCTGGTGGAACGGCGGCGGAAAGTAGAAGGCGGGGCGGCGGGGCGGCTGGGGCTGCTCGCCTTCGCGGACGCGCTGGGCCACGCCGAGCAGGTCTACCTCGCTGACCAGCGCGCCCGATGGCGATATGGGCTTCGCCCGGGGAAGGTAGAACCGCAGCGGGAGCACCCCGTCGGCAGGCGTGACGATGATCGCGCGCGTGACGTGTGCGCGGCCCAGCGCGCGCGCGGCGCCACGCCAGTCGGCGCGTTGGTAGGGGCG
>JBBSIW010000183.1:0-5459 GCA_038231895.1 Solirubrobacterales bacterium
GCGTGCCGGATGGTCCGGTAGGGGGCGGTGAGATTGACGTCGAGGACCTTCTGCCAGTCCTCCTCCTCGATGTTGAGCAGGAGGTCGTCGGCTCGCACGCCGGCGTTGTTGACGAGAACGAGTACCGGTCCGAATTTCTCGCAGGCCGTGTCGAGCGCCTTGCCGATCGCCTCGGCGTCGGACACATCGCCGCGCACGGCGACCGCGGTGCCTCCGGCTTCTTCGATGGTCTTCACCGTCTCGTCGGCGCCGTCCTCGTCGCGGGAGTAGTTCACCGCGACTGACCAGCCGTCCTGCGCAAGCGCCACGGCGCTGGCGGCACCGATGCCCCGTGAGGAGCCGGTGACGAACGCACAGCCGTCCTCGGTCGGAGCGCTCATTCGCCCCCCCATTCCACGACGGTCGCCCCCCACGTGAACCCGGCGCCCACGGCGCCCAGCAGCACACGTGTGTCCACACCGAGCTGGCCGCGCTTGCGCGCCTCCGCCAGGCCGAGCGGGACACTCGCCGCGGAGGTGTTGCCCAGCATCGCGATGCAGTCCAACACCTTCTCGGTGGGTAGCCCGAGTCGCTCTGCCGCAGCCGTGAGTATGCGCCCGTTCGCCTGGTGGAAGACGAACAGATCGATGTCGTCGAGCTCCACGTCCGCGGCCGCACAGGCCTGGACCGTGGCCTGGCCGAGGCGCGTAACCGCCGTGACGAAAGTGTCGTGGCCGTTCATGCGGATGTTGCCGTCCAGGCGATCGGCGGTGATGAGATCCGCGGCACCGCCGTCGGCCCCGAGTATCACCGGCCCGATGCTCCCGTCCGAGGCGGCGGAGAGCACGAGCGCGCCGGCGCCGTCTCCGAACAGGGCAGCCGTACGGCGATCGTCGTCGTCGGTGTGGCGCGAGAGGAGCTCAGCGCCCACGACGAGGATGTGCTCGGCGCGGCCTGACTCGATGAGGCCGCATCCGGCGGCGATCGCCGACAGCGTGCCGGTGCAGGCCGCCCCGATGTCCATCGCGCCCGCCCCGGCGGCACCGATCAGGTGCGCGACCACGGGAGCAGCGTTCGGGGTGACGTCGTCGGCGCTCATGGTGGCGACCAGGACGTGATCGAGGACATCCGCTTCGAGCCCCGCATCGGCCAGGGCGGCGCGGCCGGCCTCGGCTGCCAGGTCGCTCAGTCGGGCGTCGGGCGCCGCGCGGCGACGCTCGTGAATGCCGGTACGGCGGATGATCCATTCGGCGTCCACGCCCAAGCGCTCGGCGATCTCCTCGTTGGCGACCACGGCATCGGGCAGGGCGGCGCCGAGCCCGAGGACACCGGCGGTGCGTGGGATCGCGCGGCCTTCAGCCTCGGTGGTCTCGGCGACGTCAGGCAGCGGCGCCATGCAGGTCCTCGGCAAGCTCGGCTTGCGCGTCGTCGAGGTTGCGGCCGACGAGCTGGGCCAGCGTCTTTCCCGGTCCGGCGTCCACGTAGCGTTCGATCCCGCGCTCATCGAGCGCGATCATCGTTTCGCGCCAACGGACGGGCTCGACGAGCGCCTGCGCAAGCTGAGCGGCCGGGTCTTCGAACGGGGCGGCGGTCGCACACGAGAAGACCTCCACGTCGGGCGTGGAGAAGTCGACCTCGTCGAGCGCCTTGCGGAAGTGATTGGCCGCCTCGTGCATGTCCGGCGAGTGGAAGGCCCCCGCGACCGCGAGCCACATCGTGCGCAGGCCCTGTTCGCGCGCGGGCTCGACAACCTGCTCGAGCGAGCTGCGCTTCCCCGAGAGCACGGACTGACCAGGCGCGTTGTCGTTGGCGACGTGGACTCCATGGGCCTCGGCGAGCTCGTGCGCCTGCTCGGGCGTGCCCTTGAGCACCGCCAGCATCGCCCCCTCACTCTGGGCATCGGCGGCTTGCGCCATCAGCGTCCCGCGGGTCACCACGAGTTGCAGGGCCGCGTCGTCCGGTACCGCACCGCCGGCGGCGAGAGCGGCGAGCTCGCCCAGGGAGTGGCCGACCATGACGTCGGGTTGCACCTGCGAGGACACGCGGCGCCAGGAGGCGATGCTGGCGCAGAAGATGGCTGGCTGTTGGAAGCGTGTGCTGTCTTCAATGCGCGTGAATGGATCTTCGCCGACGAGTTCGATGCAGCGCTCGAGCAGCTCGGGGGCATTCTCCTCCACCGCGTCGCGCATGGTGGACGTTTGGCTTCCTTGGCCGGGGAACAGGATTGCTGTGGCCATTGGCGCATGCTACCCGCCACGACGCTTTCTAGCGCGGACGCTGGGCAGTGATGCTCCCAGCCAGGGGGGGGTTGTGGTGCGGGTGCGATGGGTCAGGCGACCAAGCCCATCCACCTCGAGCGCGTCGATTGTGAGGGTCCGAGGTGGGGGCGCTCGACACGGTCACGTCCCCCGCGCTGGTCAGCTCACGGCCTGGGCCAAGAGCTCTACCTGCCCGAGATCGGTGGAGGCCGGGAAGCAGATGACTTCGTCAGCGCCGGCCTCCTCGAAGGCCGACAGGTAAGCCTTGACCGTGTCCGCATCGGTCGCGGCGCTCTGGACGACCTGGTCGGCATAGTCGCCGAGGAAGGCGTAGTAGTCGCCGAGGTTCTCACGAGCCGCCTCCTCGGCGCCGTCGCCGAGGGCGAAGTAGAACAGCGCCATGGTGCGCGGCTCGCCGTCGCGGCCCTCGGCGGACCAAGCGTCGCGCAGCTTGCCGAGGCCCTCCGCGAACATCTCGGGCGTTCCCCCGCCCATCGTCCAGCCATCGCCGTGCACCGCGGCGCGCCAGAAGGCCACGTCAGCCGACCCGCCGATGAGCACGGTCGGCCGCTTCCCGTTCGCGGGCGAGGGACCGACCCCGCCCTCCCCGGCCCAGACGCGCCCGAGCTCCTCGAGCTGGCGGTCGAAGCTCGCGCCCCGGGACTGGAAGTCCGCTCCCGCGGCTTCGTAGTCGTCCGGCCGACCGCCGACCGCAAGCCCGAGGACCAAGCGTCCGTCGGAGAGGTTGTCGACCGTCGCCGCCTGCTTGGCGAGCAGCGCGGTGTTACGCAGCGGTCCGATGAGGATGTCGGTGACGAGCCGGGTGCGCTCGGTGACCGCGGCGGCCGCTGCCAGCGAGATCAGCGACTCAAAGCTCGGATAGACGACGCGGTCGATCGTACCCAGCGAGGAGAAGCCTGCGTCCTCGGCCTGGCGGGCCCAAGCGCCGCCACGGGCAGCAGGTCGCGCGCGTGCGCTGGCTGCGTGCCCGCCCCGGGTCTGCGCTGACCATCGACCACTACGAGGACGACTGGACCCGGCTGGCATGGGTGCAGATTCTCGGAGACACCACGGTGCTCGATCCCGCTGGGCACGAGGACGCTGTGGCTGCCCTGGCGGCGCGTTATCCGAGCTACCGCGACCGCACGCCCCGGGGGCCCCTCCTGCGCCTGGTTCCCGAGCGAGTGATCTGCTGGCGCGCGCGGGACGCGCCGTGATCGGCGCTCAGGCCGTGGCGAAGCGCCCGACCGTGCGCTCCGGCCTCACGCCCGGCAGGTGCTCAGTGAAGATGCGAAAGTAGGCGAGCTCCTCCCGGGTCCGCAGCGGCGGGTCCACGGCATCGCGCTCGCGATCCAGCTCGGCCTCGCTCACCCGCTCCTCCATGGCCGCGGTCAGCACATCGGCGGCGCCGCTTCCGTCGCCGAACTGTGACTTCTCCCGCCACAGCAGCTCGTCGGGCAGCCAGCCGGCAAACGCCTCGCGCAGAAGCCGCTTCTCCACCTCGCCGGGCCGAGCGAGCTTGCTCTCGGCGGGCAGCCCGAGGGCGAACGCGATGACCTCGCGGTCGAGGAAGGGCACGCGAGCTTCGAGGCCGTGCGCCATCGTGACGCGGTCGCAGCGCTGGAGGTTGAGGTTGTGCAGGCCCTCGACGGTGCGCGTGATCTCCGCGTGCAGGCGCTCGGGGTCGGCGAACTCGCGCAGGTACTCATAGCCGGCGAACAACTCGTCGGCCCCCTCACCGGTCAAGACGACCTTGACGTGGCGAGCCGTCATCTCGGCGAGGAGGAAATTCGGCACGGCGCTGCGCACCAGCGACGGATCGAAGTGCTCGATGGAGCGCACCACCCCCGGGACGGCGTCGAGCGCCTCCTGCGCGGTATAGATGCGCTCGTGGTGCTCGGTGCCGAGGTGGGTCGCCGCTACTCGCGCGGCCAGCAGGTCGGCGCTGCCCTCCGTGCCCACCGCGAAGGTCTTCAGGCGCTCGTCGCGCCGCGCCAGGTAGCGCGCGGCGATCGCCGCGACGAGAGTCGAGTCGAGCCCGCCTGAGAGGAAGACGCCCACGGGCACGTCGCCCATCATCTGGCGCTCGACAGACGCGACGAGCACGTCGCGGGTCGCCTTTCGCTCGCCATCCTCCGCCGCGCGCGCCACTCCGTCGTCCTCCATCGTGGGGGGAACCGCCTTTGCGAAGCGCGCAAGGCCCTGCTGAGGCGTCCAGTAGCAGCCCGGTGGGAACACCTCGACGTGCTCGCGCAGCTCGTGGTCGAAAGCGGCCATCTCCGAGGCGAAGCGGACACGTCGCCCACTGCGCGCCCAATACAGGGGCTTGATTCCCACGGGGTCACGGGCGGCGACGAACCTGCCGTCCGCGCCCGCCGCCAGCAGCGCGAACATACCCTCGAGCTCACCCAACGAATCGGGGCCGCGCCGGGCCAGCAGATGCAGGGCTACCTCGTTGTCGGAGCGCGTGGAGTACTTGGCAGGGCCGATCAGCGAGCGAACCTCCTCGTGGTTGTAGATCTCACCGTTGCCCACCATCCACAGGTTGTCGTCTGGGGTGGTCAGCGGCTGATGCCCGCTCTTCAGGTCGACGATCGACAGCCGTCGGTGACCGAGCCAGGTCCCGTTGAGCCGGACCTCGCCGTGGTCGTCGGGGCCGCGGTGCTCCATCCGGTGGAGCATCCGCCGACCCTCCTCCGGCTGTGGAGCGCCGTACTCGGCAGCGATCCCGCACATGCCTAGGCGCTGGCCCCGCTCGGGATCGCGGCGGGTCGGTACGCGTAGGGACGCCTGTCGGCCAGGTGCGAGAGCTCGCGTCGAGCCAGTGTGACCGCGCCCCGCGGATCCAAGCGAGCCAGCGCCAGGCCGGACCGTGCACCCGTGGTGGAGAGGACGCGGCCATCAGGGTCGACGACCTTCGCCTGGCCTGGGAAGCGCAGCCTCCCGAGCCTGCCGCTCTGATTGGCAGAGACCCAGACGACCTGGTTCTCAAGCGCTCTGGCCTGATCGAGCAGGTTGAAGTGTTGGACCTGGCGATCCCTGCGGATACGTGACGCCGGTCGCAGCCTGCACACCGGCCAGGCAGCGAGAGAGGCGATGATCCCGGCTCCGTCGACCGCGAGCTCCCGGGCCGCCTCGGGAAAGACCTTGTCGTAGCAGATCAGCATCCCCATGCGACCAATGGGGGTGTCGATCGCGGTGAAGGCATCGCCGGCCGTGTAC
>JBBSIW010000184.1:0-5449 GCA_038231895.1 Solirubrobacterales bacterium
CCGGGGTGCGTCACCAGGAACTTCAACAGCTCGTACTCCATGTAGGCGAAGCTCACGGGCTCGCCGGCGATGGACACCTGATAGGTCGCGACGTTGAGCTCGAGCGACCCCGCGCGCACCACGTCGCCCGCCTCCGCGCGGTCTGCGCGGCGCCGCACGCGCTTGACTCGCGCAGCGAGCTCCTCGGGCGCGAACGGACGCACGAGCAGCTCATGTGCGCCCTCGAGCGACGCCGCCGAGGAGAGATGCTCGGGGTCGACCGCCGCCACGAGCGGCACCTCACGCAGATCATCGTGCCCGCCGAGGCGCTCGACGAGCGCGTCGGGCGAGTCGTCCTGTGCCCGGGCGGCGACGACCACCAGCCCGGGGCGGCGCACCGCGGCGCCCTCGTCATCGCCGGGGGGCAGCAGCGAGCCGTTCACGCTCACGCGCCGCGGACTGAACCCGAGCGCTGCGAGGCCTCGCGCCAGCTCACTGGCCATCTCGCGGTCCTCGGCGTAAATCCATGCGTCAGCCATCGAACTCAGAGGAGGCGCAGCAGGTGGGCGCGCTCGAACTCCGTCACCGTGCGGCGAAAGTCCTCCCACTCGCGCCGCTTGTTGCGCAGGAACGCGTCGCAGATCGTGTCGCCCAGCGTCTCGCGCGCCAGCTCTGAGGCGTCGAACAAGTCCGTGGCTTCGCGCAGGTCCCGCGGCAGGCGAGCCGCCCCGTCGAGCGGCTCGCCGTTGCTCTCGGCGGGCGGCTGGTAGCCGCGCTCGATGCCGCGCAGCCCGGCGGCGAGGATCAGCGCGAAGGCCAGGTAGGGGTTGCACGCCGGGTCGGGGGAGCGCAGCTCGATTCGCGCCGCCACCTCCTTGGCCGGCCGGCTCGAGGGTATGCGCACCAGCGAGCCGTTGCCGCGACGGGCCCACCCCACAGCCTCGGGGGCCTCGAAGCCCGCCGCGAGGCGCTTGTAGGAGTTGACCCACTGGTTGGTGACCGCCGTCAGCTCGGGCGCATGGGCCAGCACGCCGGCGAGGAACGCCTTGCCGGTCGGCGACAGCGGCTCGCTGCGGTCCGGGCTCCAGAAGGCGTTCCCCTCATGGTGAAACAGGGAGCAGTGCAGGTGCATCCCCGACCCGGCCGCTCCCTCGAGCGGCTTGGGCATGAAGGTGGCGTAGACGCCGAGCTCGTATGCGACCTCCTTGACCGCGAGCCTGAAGGTCGTGACCGAGTCGGCCATCGACAGCGCGTCGGTGTGGCTGAGGTCCATCTCGTGCTGGGAGGGAGCCACTTCGTGGTGGGAGGCCTTGACGGGGATCCCCATCTGCTCGACGTGCTCGATCGTCCGCCGCCGGAAGTCGCTGCCCACGTCGAGCGGAGTGAGGTCGAAGTAGGCGCCGTCGTCGAGCGGGCGCGGCTCCTCTCCCTCGCCGGGCTCGGCGAAGAGGAAGAACTCGACCTCCGGGCCGACCTGGAAGCTGTAGCCGAGCTCGGCCGCCTGGCTCAGCACTCGCCGCAGCACGTGACGCGAGTCGGCCGGGTAGGGCGCGCCGTCGGGCAGCCGCACGTCGCAGAACATGCGTGCCACGACCGAGTCAGGCCGCCAGGGGAGCACCTGGAAGCTCGCCGGGTCCGGGTGGGCGATCGCATCGCGCTCGCGCAGGCGCGTACTGCCCTCGAGCGAGGATCCGTCGAGCGAGACCCCCTCCTCGAGGGCCACCTCGAGCTCCGAGACCGGGATCGCGAAGCTCTTGAGCAGGCCCAGCACGTCGACGAACCACAGCCGCACGAAGCGAACCCCGCGCTCGGCCACGCTGAGCAGCACGTACTCGTCTCGGTGCGCGGCAGGGGCCAGCGCTGGCGCGTCGGCGTCCACATGGCTGACCCTACGAGCGAGATGGGCCGGGGTCTATGGACCGTCGGTCCCAAATGACGGGACCGAGTGTCGAAGTGGTGGCTTTCGGTCGAGGCGGCGGCCGGCCGCCGGTGCGGCGACCTTGAAGGTGCATCCCCTGGCGCGGGCGTTGTGCGGCCTTCCAGGGAGCTCGCACGGGCACGAGCCCGCCGGAACCGCCCACGGGTGCTTAGCGGGGATCAGCCCGATGTCCGCTTCGAAGCAGCGCGCGAGAAGGGCTTCGACCCGCTCGCTTCTTGCGTCGGGCTAGGCAAATGTCGAACCCCGGCTCTCGCGCGAGGAGCCGGGTTTCTCCTCCGCTACCGGGCGCCGAAGCGCTCGCGGCAACTCCGCACTTGGCTTCGGCGGGCTCTGCGACACTTCGAGCGTGGCACGTCAAGATGCGCGGCGCAACGGCCAGGTTCACGGGATTCGCATTACGCATCTCGGACTTAGCAACTGGCGGAACTTTCCGCGCGTCGATGTCGATCTCGCAGGGCGCACCTTTCTGGTTGGCCCGAACGCCTCGGGAAAGTCGAACTTCCTCGACGCAATCCGCTTTCTCCACGACGTTGTCGCGGTTGGCGGTGGGTTCGAAGATGCCGTCAGAAAGCGTGGCGGCGTATCAGCGCTGCGCTCACTTGCCGCGCGACGCTATCCGGATGTTGGCGTTCGAGTAGCCCTCGGCACCGACGATGATCGGGGTGTCTGGGAGTACGAGCTTAGCTTTGCTCAAGACAATCGCCAGCGCCCATACGTAAAGACCGAAACCGTCCGCGAAGGCGGTGAGATACGTCTCGAACGGCCGGATAAGGAGGATAGGAGCGACACGGCGCGGTTGAGTCAAACCTATCTGGAGCAGGTCAACGTCAACCGAGAGTTTCGAGCGGTCGCGGATTTTCTAAAGACTGTTCGCTACCTACATATCGTTCCCCAGCTCGTGCGCGAGCCAGAGCGGTCGGTCGGCAAGACCAACGATCCGTTCGGTGGCGACTTCATCGAGCAGATCGCGCGGACACCGGCACCGACGCGCAAGGCTCGGCTACGGCGCATTCTTGAAGCGCTAACGATCGCGGTTCCGCAGCTTGAAACGCTCGAATTGGACCAAGACGCGAGGGGGGTACATCACCTTCGTGGCAAGTACGTCCACTGGCGACCACAAGGAGCGTGGCAATCGGAGGCCGACTTCTCGGACGGCACATTGCGACTACTCGGCCTGTTGTGGGCGCTCCTTGAACGTGGTGGCCCTTTGCTCCTAGAAGAGCCTGAGCTGTCACTTCATCCAGCCGTGGTTCGTTACGTGCCGCAGATGCTGGCGCGGACGCAATCCCGTGCCGGCCGTCAGGTCCTCGTAAGCACTCATTCGCCGGAGATGCTCCAGGACGACGGCATCGGCTTGGATGAGGTGCTTCTACTGTTGCCTGAGGACGAGGGAACCGCAGTGCGCCCAGCGTCGGACATCGCAGAGATCACATCTTTGCTTGACGGCGGCTTGACGGTCGCTGACGTCGTTATCCCGCGCACGCGCCCTGAGCACGCCGAGCAGTTGTCGTTCTATCCAGCCGATTAGTTTGAACGGCGCAAGCGCTCCGGTGTCTGGCGCGGTCGAAGGAATCGTGGACGAAGCGATTCTTAGGGCGGCGATGGTAAGCATTGGGCGGTCGCCAGCGACTATCTATGTGCAGGGGGGCAAGGCGCGTCTCTTAACAAAGCTGACCGGTTATAACGCCGCGGCGGCTCTCAGCCCGTGGATCGTGATTGTGGATCTCAACGGCGACGCGCGATGCGCTCCGGACTTTGTACAACTTCATATGCCGGCTCCGGCAGCGCAGATGGCGTTCCGCGTCGCGGTGCGTCAGGCCGAAGCGTGGCTGATGGGGGACCGAGAGCAGCTTGCAAGCTATCTCAGAGTGTCCCAGCGCCAGGTACCGACCGACCCAGAGTCAGAGCCCGATGCGAAGCAGGCGATGGTCAACATCGCACGGCGGTCGCGCGACCGCCATGTTTGTGCCGACATGGTTCCGACGGCTGCAAGCCGGCGCAAGGCGGGGCCCAACTACGCCGGTCGAATGATTGAGTTCGCAACGCAGCGCTGGCGGCCTGATGTTGCATCCCAACGAGTGGACAGCTTGTGTCGTTGCCTGCAGAGACTGTCGGCCGTTTGATCTGGCCAACGCCGATGCCGCTGCTCCTCCGAACGACAAGCACGCGTCTCCGAGGAGACGTTGTTCGCTACTCCTCCGAACGGAAAAGCGATAGCCACCGGCCCAGGATCTCGGGGTGGGTCCACCCAGTGATCGAGGATTGGACGTAACGTTCGGGCTCAGAGCAAGGGGACGAACAGGGCTGGACGCGCCGCCTTCTGGTGCCGAAACTGCCGAACCCCGGTCCTCGTCCTGGGGTACCGGGGTTCGACCTTCCTTCCATGGTGGAGCTAGGGGGACTCGAACCCCCGACCTCCTGGGTGCGATCCAGGCGCTCTCCCAACTGAGCTATAGCCCCGAGGTCGCGCGACCGATGAAGGAAAGGACGCGCGCGGTCAGGGGTAGTCTAGCCGCGGCCGCGCTCGGGGAGCGTGCAGGCCAGTACGCTCCTGCCCCGGGTTTATGACGTTTCGCACACGACTGACCCTGTTCTTCGTCCTCATCGTCGTTGTCCCGATGTCGGCGGTCGCCGTCCTGGTCTTCGTCCTGATCGCCGACAACGAGAACGGCAAGGCCGACGCCCGCGTCGGGGGCGGCCAGGTCGCGGCGCGCGGCCTCTACAAGGAGTTCACCGAGCGGGCCGCCGTGGGATTGCAGCGCGTCGCCCGCGATCCCGAGTTCACGCGTGCCCTGCGCGCCCGCGATCCGCGCGCCGCTGACCGGCGTGCACTGGTGCTTCGGCGCAACCTGGGCCTGGCGCGCATCGCGGTGCAGGTGGGTGGGCGCGCCTTGATCAACGTCGGGGACGCGACTGCGGTCGCCCCCGACCGCAGGAACCTCGTCGGGACAGGTGGTACGTCGCTGGGGCGCCTGGAGGTCTCCGCCGTCACCGCGGGCGAGTACGTGCGGCTGCTCAAGAAGATCGGCTCGTTCAACGCCGTCGTCCGTGAGGGCGACCGCTCCCTGGCCGCAAGTCTGACCGGCGTGACAAACAAGCCTCTGCCGAAGCTCGGCAGCGTTCAGGTTGGTTCGACCGGGTACCGCGTGGCTTCGTTCGATGGCCCGGGATTCGGCGATCAGCGCGTGCGCGTCGCTGTCCTCGCCGATGCCGACCGGACGGGCTCGTCCATCACCCAGCGTCGGCTGCTCGGCGCGGGCCTCCTGATCGCATTCCTGCTTCTCGCCTGTGCGTTTGCCATCGCAGTCTCACGTGCCCTGCAGGCACAGATCGCCCGCTTGCTGGCCGCCGCTCGTCGCCTGGCGGCGGGCGACTTCTCGACTGCCATCGCGATCGACGGGCAGGACGAGTTCTCCCAGCTGGGAGAGGAGTTCAACAAGATGTCGCGCCAGTTGGAGTTGCGCCAGGAGCAGTTGCGACAGGAGCGTTCACGGCTCGAGGGATCGATCCGCCGGATCGGCGAGACGTTCG
>JBBSIW010000185.1:0-5442 GCA_038231895.1 Solirubrobacterales bacterium
ATGTCGTGGACCGCTTGGGCGACCGCGATCGCGGCTTCGGCGAAGCCGGTGGCGATGAGCTTGAGCTTGCCCTCGAACGTCGTGATGTCGCCGCACGCCCACACGCCGTCGAGGTTCGTGCGCATCACACCGTCGACGACGATCGCGCCCTTGGAGATCTCCAGGCCCCAGTCCTTGAGCGGGCCCAGCGCGGTCTTGAACCCCAGCTGAAGCAGCACGGCATCGCAGTCGAGCTCCACCTCGGTCGCCTCGTCCTCTGAGTGAAACAGCACGACGCGCTCGATGTGGCCGTTGCCGTGGATGTGCTTGATCTGGTAGGGGACCTTGAGGTCGATGGCTCCGCTCTCGTGGGCCTGCATGACCTGGGCCACGGTGGCTTCGTGGGCGCGAAACCCCTCGCGGCGATGCACCAGGGTCACGGAGTGGGCAACGTCGAGGAGGTTGATCACCCAGTCGATGGCCGAGTCCCCACCACCGACGATGAGCACCCTCTTGCCCGCGAACACCGACTTCTCGCCTACCAGGTAGTGCGCGCCGCGACCCTCCCACGGCGTCATGTCATAGCCGGGCAGCTTCTTGGGCTCAAAGGCGCCGTGCCCGCCCGCGATCAGCACCGTACGGGACCGCAGCGCGCCGCGCTCGGTGTGCAGGACGACGAGCCGGCGCTCAGGATCCTCCGGATCGGGCTCCCAGGAGATTCGCTCGGCCGTGGTATCCAGATGGACGGGAACGTCGAACTGCTCGAGCGCCTGCTCGCGCAGCCGATCCACCAGTTCGCGGGCCAGGATCTTCGGGTGGCCAACCACGTCGAAGATCCACTTCTCGGGGTACAGGGCCGCCAGCTGGCCCCCGAGCTCGGGGAGCGAGTCGATGACACGGGAGGATGCCTCGCGCATCCCTGCCCAGAAGGCCGCGCTCAGCCCAACGGGCCCCGCGCCGATCACCGTGATATCGCGCACCTCGTCGAAGTCGCGGGCCAGGTCGACCGGCGCCTGCGTCATGCGAGTGCCCCCGAACGCACAGCCTCGCCCGCCGCGAGTGCCTCGCCGTCCAGTGCGCCCAGTGCCCGGTCCACCGAAGTCGAGATGCACGTGAACACGGGCGTGTCGCGCAGGGTGTACTCACTGGACTCGGTCGTGCGCAGGCGCTGCACGAGGTCGAGGAAGTCGGCGGGCTCGTCGGTCTCGAAGGCCACGACGAACTCTTGGTCGTCGAGCCCGAACGAGTAGCTCGTATTGAGGTCGATCGACGGGTATTCGCGCCCGATGCGGATGTGCTCGGCCATGATGCGATAGCGCTCTTCGCCGGACAGCCTGTACCACGCGCGCGTCTTGACGAAGGGATACACGAACAGGTACTTGGCGTGTGCGGGGCGCACCTCGAGGCGGGCGTCGTCCGAGTACTCGGAGGCCTTCGTCAGGGCCAGGTAGGAGTAGGGGATGGAGGCCCACTTCATCAGTCCGCTCTGGGCCAGGATCACGTGGAACTCGTGGAGGTGATCGAGACTGACCGACTGCGAGAGCAGCATGAGATCGCAATCACCGCGCGTCCCCACCAGGGAGAAGGCGCGCAGGAGGTGACCTTGATCGTCGGCGAAATCCTCACAGGCGGCGAGGAGCTCGCGCTTGTCGCGTGCGCGCTCGCTCGGGCCGAGCCGCCGCCACGCCGGGTCGACCTTGAGGAAGGTGTACTTGACGAAGTGGCGTTCGGGCATGGAAGCTGCTTCGGGAGGCGATGCCAGGGCGCCGTCGGTGGGCCTGCTCGGCCGCTCTGGCGCCGTGTCGCGCCGGTCCGGCACGGTGTAACCGCCGGTACTTGAAAAAGTATAGTGCGACGATGCTCCGGCCCGGGCTCTTCGCTTTGCTGTGCGCGCTTGCGGTCGGCGCGACCGGCGTTGGCGCCCCGGCGGCGGTGGCCTCCCAGGCGCCCGCGCCCGCGCCGAGCTTCAGCGGTCCCCGCGTGGTGCTGGCCTTTCTCCCCGCGCGCGAGCGCCCGCCCAAGGTGCCTCCCACGGCGGGGACTCCGCCGGATCCACAGGAGATGGTCCAGGCCCGGATCGACGAGCGCAAGATGCTCTCCCTGGGCGTGCTGGGAGCGACCCAGGGCCCCTTCACCCAGGAGCAGATGCTGTTGGACCTGACCGCGGGCACGCGGACGTCGGCGGCCACGTACGCCACCAAGCAGCCGTGGCCGATGCGCCTCTCGGTGGCTGGCACGGCGGGATTCATCGACGGTTGGCTGCCCAACAAGCGACGGGCGCTGCTGGCCCCGGCATCCATCAAGCCGGGGCTGCTGGCACAGTCGATTCCCGGCGGGGGCACCTACGTGGGCTTCTCCAGTGTCCGCGGCTTGGAGGCCGCGGCCGCGGCGGACGAGCAGGGAACCGTGCGCCGGGTGTCGATGGGCACGAGCGACACCGTGGCATTTCGCACCGAGCAGCTGCTCGTGCGGCATCGTTTCGTCGTCGTCTCGCTTCCCCCAAAGCAGCTCGGCGGCCAGCAGCTCGACACGATCCTGCGCGATCGCCATTCCGACGAGATGGTCCTCGTGTTGGAGGCACCGCCTGACCAGAGGGCTCCGCAACTCCTGCCATTGGGGGTGGTCGGGACGAAGGGCGACGCGAAGCCGGGGGGCCTGACCTCCCAGTCCACCCGTCAAGCGGGCTTCGTGACCGGCATCGATCTGGCGCCCACCATTCTCGAGCGTCTCGGCCTTGCCGTTCCCTCGGACATGCGCGGCGAGCCCATCGTGATCTCGGGGCCCCGCGACTCCAAGGGCCTCAATGACCTGCGCTTCCGCTTCACCAACATCGGCAAGTACCGGCTGACCACCGTTCAGGGCATGATCCTCGCCCTGCTCGCGGTGGTGCTGGCGATGGCTGCGTTCAGCGGCTGGCACCGCTCGTTTCGCAGGGGCCTGCGCATCGGGGCCCTCGCCTGCATGTGGGCGCCGACCATCGTGCTCTTCGAGGCGCTCTTCAACCCCAAGGCCTCCGGGGTGGAGATGGCGATCGTGGCCATCCCGTCGTTTCTGCTCGCCTTTCTCACCGACCGCTTCGTGCCGTGGCCTCGGGCTCCCTTCGTGCCCGTCTTCGTCGCGCTGGGCGCGTACACCTTCGACCTGGTCAACGACTCGCACCTCATCGTGCGCTCGCTGCTCGGCCCCAATCCCAAGTTCGGCTCGCGCTTCTTCGGTCTTGGCAACGAGCTCGAGGCGGCACTGCCGGTGATGATGTTCATCGGGCTCGGCGCTGCGCTCACGGGCAAGGCGCGCTCGCGGGGCACGGCGGCCGTGTTCGCCGTGGCCGGGGTCATCCTAGCCGGGATCATCGGCTCGGGCCGCCTCGGGGCCGACGTCGGCGGGGTGATGACGGTGGGGGCCGGCACGGCCGTGGCGACCCTGTTGATGCTGCCCAGGCGGCCGTCGAAGTGGGTGATCCTGGCCGCCGGGCTGGCGCCGCTGCTCGCCGTCGCGGCGCTCGCGGGGCTCGATATCGTCACTGGCGGTAACGGGCACTTCACCCGCAACGTGCTCAATCAGAGCTCGGGCAACTTCTCCGACGTGATCCTCCGTCGCCTGGAGCTTGCGTTCAACGCCCTGTTCAACGGGCGCCGAATGCCCTATGTGGTCACCGCAGGGGTGATCGCCGTCGGCTTCGCCTACCGCAACCGGGCCTGGCTCTACGGGCCGGTGCCCGACCCCGCCTGGCGCGCCGCGCTGCTCGGCGGCCTCGCGTCCGCCGTGGGCGGCTCGTTCTTCAACGACTCGGGGCCGTTGCTGTTCGTCGTCGGCGCGTTCGGGCTGATCGTGGCCACGATGTACATCCAGGGCGACCCGCGGCTGGCCCCAGGAGACCAGAAGATGGCCGAGTTGCGCGAGGAGGTGCCGGTGGAGGGCCGACCGCCACGCGCCGGGAAGCGTTCGACCCCCGACGAGGCCGCCAGCCAACCCTCGGTTGCGTCGCCGGCGGCGTCATGAGTGCCATCGCGCTCGTCTCTCCCTACTCCTGGACCTACCCGGGCGGCGTCACGCGCCACATCGAGGCCTTGGCGGAGGAATTCATCGACCGGGGCCATCACGTCCGCGTGCTCGCCCCCTTCGATCCGCCCGACCGGTGCTCGGCGATCATGCACCGCGGCGCGCATCCCGAGCCGCGGCCGGTGCCCGAATACCTGATCCCGCTGGGTCGCACGGTCGGCATCCCCTCCAACGGCGCGATCTCGAACCTGGCCGCCAGCGCCGGAGCGGTCACCACCCTGCGTCGCGAGCTGCGCGGCGGTGGCTTCGATGTCGTTCACGTGCACGAGCCCAACGTACCGGTCATCTCCTGGGACGCACTGCTCTCCTCCCCCGCGCCGGTGGTCGGGACCTTTCACTGCTACTCCGAGAACCGGGTCTCCAACAACGCGGCAAACCTCCTCGGCGTACGGCGGCGCTACAACCGGCTGCGGGTGCGCATTGCCGTGTCGGAGGCTGCCGCGTGGACGGGTCAACGCTTCTACGGCGGCCGCTACCGCGTGATCCCCAATGGCGTGGACTCGGTGCCTGCGGTCGCATGCCGCGAGCGCCGCGACGGCGACGGGCTGCGCATCGCGTTCATCGGCCAGGCGGTGGGGCGCAAGGGGCTGCCCGTGCTGCTGCGCGCCTTCGAGGCGCTGCGCGAGCACGTCCCCGCGACGCTGCAGATCGTGGGCGCGGACTGGGAGGAGGTGGCTCCGCTCCTGCTCGACGACCGCGGGGTGCAGGCGCTGGGAAAGGTCGACGACGAGCGCAAGCGCCGGGTCCTGAGCGAGGCCGATGTGCTGTGCGCTCCCTCGCTGGGCGGTGAGAGCTTTGGAATGGTGTTGACGGAGGCATTCGCCGCAGGGACGCCGGTGGTGGCATCTGACATCGCCGGCTACCGCGAGGTCGTGCGTCACGGGCGCGAAGGCCTGCTCGTCCCCCGCGGCGACCCGGCCGAGCTGGCCGAGGCCCTGCGCGACCTGTGGCTCGACCCCGCTCGGCGCGCCGCCATGTCCGCTGCCGCCGCCCGTCGCGCCGATCGCTACGCCTGGCCGCGGATCGCCGACGAGGTGCTGGGTGCCTACGACGACGCCCTCGCGGCTCCTCGCCACGAGGGCGCGGTCAAGCGCGTCGCGGCCCGGCACGGCTTCCTGCCCGGCGACGGCGCACCGGGCGCGCCCGCCCGCCGGCTGCCCAGCCTCCAGCCACGGCCTGCCGGGGCTCGGGCGCCGGCGCTGGGCATCCTGCGCAAGGTCGCAATGGCGCTCGCGTCGTTGGTTGGGCTTGTGCTCGCCGGCGTCGCCCTGGACCGCATCGGCCTGGACTCGATCGGCCACGCGCTGCTCTACTCGAGCCCCGTGTGGGTGCTCGTCGGCCTGGGGCTCATGTGCTCGTCGATGGTCCTGCGCGCACTGGCCTGGCACGCGATCCTGCGCGCCG
>JBBSIW010000186.1:0-5415 GCA_038231895.1 Solirubrobacterales bacterium
GGGACGGACCTTCGCCGACAACGCGCTGTCCAAGGCGCGTGCGGCCGCGGATGCTCTGGATGCGCCGGTGATCGCCGACGACTCGGGCATCGAGGCCGCCGCCCTGGCCGGCGCCCCGGGGATCCGTTCGGCTCGCTACGCGGGGCCAGGCGCCACCGACGCCGAGAATCGCGAGAAGCTCCGTCGCGAGGCGCCCCACGGAAGCGCCCTCGCCTATGTCTGCGTCCTCGCCTACGTTGATCCTGGCGCACGGATCGAGCAGACCTTCGAAGGTCGGTGCACTGGCGTGCTCGCGCCGCACCCGCGGGGGGAAGGTGGGTTCGGCTATGACCCCGTCTTCATTCCCGACGATCGCCCGGACCGACGCACGATGGCGCAGCTCAGCGATGTTGAGAAAGATGCGATCAGCCACCGCGGACGGGCCGCTCGTAGCCTGGATCGATGGCTCTCAGGGTGAGAAGCCCCCGGCTGCTTCGGCGCTCCAACGCCCCGAACGGCATGGTCGCGCCCTCGGCGCCCCCGCGCGGCGCGGCCGAGGGTCCGCGGCCGGTGAAGGCGCGCGCGGCGGCGCTGTCGGTGGCCTCGAACACCACGCTGATCCTGCTCAAGGTCATCGCGGGCTCACTCACCGGCTCCGTGGCCATCTTGAGCGAGGCGATGCACTCGAGCATCGACCTCATCGCCTCCATCGTGGCCTTCGTCTCGGTGCGCAAAGCCGACGAGCCGGCCGACGAGGCGCACCGCTACGGCCACGAGAAGATCGAGAACCTCTCGGCCGCGATCGAGGGGATGCTCATCCTCGTCGGCGCGGCCGTGATCGCGCTCGAGGCCATCCGCCGCCTGGCGGCGGGCTCCCACGTGCACACGCTCGGCTTCGGCATCGCGGTGATCGCGGTCTCCGCGCTCGCCAACCTCGTGGTGGGCGGCGTGATCGCGCGACGGGCCCGCGAGACCGAGTCGGCCGCCCTGGAGGGCGATGCGGCCCATCTGCGCACCGATGCACTCACGTCGGCGGGCGTGCTCGTCGGGCTCGTCCTCGTCCAGACGACGGGTGTCGAGTGGATCGACCCGGTGGTCGCGTTGGCATTGGCGGCGGCGATCGTGCGGGCCGGCCTGCGGATCCTCAGCCGCTCCTCGCGCGTGCTGGTTGACGAAGCGCTTCCTGCCAGTGAGCTCGAGGCCATCCAAGCCGCCGTGCTCGAATTCGGCGGGCGGGGCGTGTGCGGATTTCACAAGCTGCGAACCCGCCGTGCCGGAGCGCGCCGCTACGTCGACCTCCACGTCCAGTTCCGCACCGGCACGACGCTCGAGGCGGCGCACGCCACCGCTCACGCGTTGCAGGACGAGATTGGCAGCCGGGTCCGCGGGGCCGACGTGCTCATCCATCTCGAGCCCGAAGACCGCGTGCGCCCGGGCACCGAGGTGCCGACGGAGAGCGTGTAGGTGCAGCTGCGAGGCAGGCTACTTGAGGTTGATCGCAGCTGCCGCCGCGACCGCGGCGGCCACTCCCGCGTAGCCCTGGTAGTTGGCGAGCAGGAGCAGCACGGCGGTGACGAGGCAGATGCCAACCGTCGTGAGCCAGGCGATCCGGTAGACGGACACGTCGCGTATTCTCGCGGTCACGCATGACGGTCGCCGGCTCGCCGCAGCGCGCACTCGATCGCCTGGCCGAGATGTCGCCTCACATTCGGGAAGCGGTCGTGCTCGATGCGGGTGGGCGCTGCCGGGCGGGCTCGATCGCGCTGGCGGCTCCGGCCCGCGATCTGCTCGACCACACCGAAGGCTCCGAGGTAGAGGTCGCCACGCGTCGAGGTGTCGTCTATGCCGCGCGCTCGGACCGCCACGCGATCGCGCTCGTCGCCGCCCGTTCGGCCCTCCCCGCGCTCATGCTCTACGACCTCCGCGTCGTACTGGATGAACTCGACGAGGCCACGGAGTGAAGCCTCGAGGTCGTGCGGATAGCGTGGCCGCCGCGGTGGGCGACCTGGCGGGCGCGCTGCGCCGCCGCCGGGAGGCCCGAGAGCCCTACGTCCGTGTCCACGCCGCGGATGGGCGCGTACGTACGCTGCGCCCGGACGACCCCGCGGCCCAGGCGCTGCTCGACGCCGCCGAGGCGATGGTCGACGCGACTGACGTGCGGGCGTCCGGCCCCGATCCGGATGACGAAGCTGGCACTGACAGCCTCGAGGCTTAGCGAAAAGTCGCAAAGAGCGTGGTCGGTTTCGGCGACCGCGCCAGACCGCTCGGGCCCCGTCCGTGAGCGTTGTTAGCTTCGTCCCTCCCGATCTGAAGGAGGCGCCAGTGACCAAGTCCGAAATGGTCGACCACGTCGCTCAGGACACGGGCATGAGCAAGAAGGATGCGGAGACCGCGGTCGACTCCGTGCTCAGCACGATCGAGGCAACGCTCACGCGCGGCGGCGATGTCAGCTTCACCGGCTTTGGCAAATTCCACGTTGCCGAGCGCGCGGCGCGGCAGGGCAAGCACCCCCGCACTGGCGAGACGATCGAGATCGCGGCCTCGCGCGTCCCCCGCTTCAGCGCCGGCGCCAAGCTCAAGCAGGCCGTCAACGCCTAGCGGACGGGCCTTCGAGGACCGGCTCGGCGCCGCCGTTGCACGGCGGCGGTCGCAGCTCGTCCTCGGTTTGGACCCCGATCCCCAGCGCCTGTGGCCGCAGGCTCACGGAAGCGATCAGCCCGGAAGCCAGCAGGACGTCCCGGCCTCCGCGGCGGCCGCGGTCGCCACGCACTGCGCGGCGCTGATCGACGCGGCTGGTCCGGCCTGCGTCGGGGTCAAGCTCCAGCTCGCGTGCTTCGAGCGCCTCGGAGCGCCGGGGTGGGAGGCGCTGGTTGCAGCGGCTCGTCGTGCGCAGGAAGCGGGGCTGCTGGTCATCGCCGACGGCAAGCGAGGCGACGTGCCGGTGACCGCCGCGGCCTACGGACAGGCCATGGTGGGGGTGACACCCACGCCGTTCGGGGAGGTCACGGGGCTCAGAGCCGACGCTTTCACCGCCAACCCCCTGCTGGGGTGGGACGCGCTGACCCCCATGGTCGACGCGTCGCGCGAGGCTGAGGCCGGCGTCTTCGTGCTCGTGCGCACCTCCAATCCCGGTGCAGCCGACGTCCAGGACCTGCGAACGCTCGATGCCGCCGGCCGGGTGGCGCCCCTGTGGGAGCGTTTGGCCGAGCGCGTGGCCCAGCTGGGATCCGGCATCGGCGCCGTGGTGGGCGCGACCGCGCCGGAGCACCTCGCCCGCATGCGCGCCCTGATGCCCCACGCGGTCTTCCTGCTGCCCGGTGTCGGAGCTCAGGGCGCCCGGGTCGAGGATCTCGCGCCGGCGTTTGCCCCCGGCCCCGCGGCGGGCCTCGTGACCGTCTCTCGAGGGATCGCGGCGGCGCACGAGCGCCACGGCGGCGAACCGGCGCAGGCCGCGCGGGCGGAGGCCGAGCGGCTGCGCTCCGCGATCGCCGCCGTGGCCGGCGCGCCTAGCAGCCCTTGAGCACTGGGCCGCCTGCGCCGCGGCTATGATCGCCGGGCGATGACGGATAGCAGTCCCGCGCGCTACCTGGCGCCGCTCGCGCTCGTCGTCTTCCTCCTCGTCGTGGTCGTGATCGTCGCGAGCTCCGGTGGCTCCTCCCCGGCCCGGACTGGGGCGTCGCCGTCGGGCACCGAAGGCGCGCACAAGGGCGCGTCGCCGCCGCGCCACTACACGGTCAAGGGCTCCGAGGCCTCGCTGGCGGTGATCGCGGAGAAGAACGGCGTCAGTCTCAACCGGTTGATCGAGCTCAACCCGAGCCTCGACCCCCAGGCGCTGGCACCGGGGCAGCGGATCCGCCTCCGACGATGACGGTTCGAGGCAGGGCCGCGGGCGCCTGCACGCTCCTCGCCATCGCGACCGCGCTCACTGGGGCCGGCCGCGCACAGGCGCAAACGGCCGAGCCAACGACTCCAGGCCCCGTCCCCGAGGTGGCTAGCGCCCCGGAGGCAGCCGTGGCCCGCGATATCCCCGCGCTCGACGCTGCGTCCACGGTGCTGGTCGAGCCCGTGACCGGCGACGTCGTCTACCGCCGCCGCCCCCACCAGCGGCGGCCGATCGCCAGCACGACCAAGCTCATGACCGCCCTGCTCGTGCTCGAGCGCGAGCCGCTGGGGCGGGTCTTCACTTCGCCGGGGTACCGTCCGGCCTTCCCCGATGAGTCCCTCGTGCACCTGCGCGCGGGAGAGCGGATGACCGTGGCCGACCTGCTGCGCGGGCTGCTCCTGGCCAGCGGCAACGACGCAGCCGTGGACCTGGCCGCGAACACCGCGGGGTCGGTTGCCTCCTTCGTCGCTGCGATGAATCGCCGCGCCGGCCAGCTGAGGCTGACCGACACGCACTACTCCAATCCGATCGGCCTCGATGCTCCGGGCAACTACTCGAGCGCCTCGGACCTTGCGGCACTCGCGATCCGCCTGCGCCAACGGCCCTGGTTCGCGCACGCGGTCGACCGCGGAGAGGCGCGCCTGCACGGCAGTGCCGGCACCCATGCGGTGGTCAATCGCAACGATCTGGTCCGACAGGTCGCGTTCGTCAATGGGGTGAAGACCGGCCACACCCCCGCCGCCGGCTATGTGCTCGTGGGATCGGGCACGCGCAACGGCGTCACGATGGTCTCGGCCGTCCTCGGCGAGCCGGGCGTGTTCTCGCGCAACGCGGACACGCTTGCCCTCCTGCGGTACGGGTTCTCGCGCTATCGCAGCCAGCACGTGTTCGCTCGCGCGGACGTCCTCGCCCGCGCCGCCCGCGCGGGCGTGCGCTATCGCGAGCAGGACAAGATCCGCCTCGTCCCGGCGCGGCCATTCTCAACGGTCGTGCGCCGCGGCGAGCCGCCGCCGGCGGTCACCGTCCACGCCCCAGCGAAGCTCACGGGCCCGCTCCCCGTTGGCCGACGGGTCGGGCGCGTCGACGTCCGATACCGCGGCCACGTGATCGCTCGTGTCCCCCTGGTGACTGCCGACCGGGTGCCCGAGGTGACACTGCCCGCGCGCCTCGTGACCTTCGTGTTCAGACCCGGTACGCTGGTCGGGCTGGTCGTCCTGGCGATCTTCATCGTCCTCCTCTTCGGGAGGCGCCAACGTGGTGGAGGTCAGGGGACCGGTGGAAGGGCAGGCGTAGCCCGTGATCATCACCGTCACACTCAACGCCGCGATCGACAAGACGCTGGAGGTCCCGAACTTCCGGCTCGGCCGCCGCCACCGTAGCGTTGCCCAGACCACCATGCCCGGGGGCAAGGGGGTCAACGTGGCCCGAGCCATCAAGCGCCTCGGCCAGCCGGTGGTGGCCACCGGCTTCGCCGGAGGACCGACCGGCACGCGGGTGGTGGAGCTGCTCACCGAGGAGTCGATCCTCGCGGACTTCGTGCGCATCCGCGAGGA
>JBBSIW010000187.1:0-5408 GCA_038231895.1 Solirubrobacterales bacterium
CCCGAGCTCAGCTACGAGCAGAAGGTGGAGCTGCTGGAGACGCTCGACGTCACCGAGCGCCTGGAGCTCTCGCTGCGCCTGCAGCGCGAGCGCCTGGCCGAGCTGCAGGTGCGCGTGCGCATCCGCGACGACGTGCAGTCCGGCGCCGAGAAGCAGCAGCGCGAGTACTTCCTGCGCAAGCAGATGGAGTCGATCCGCAAGGAGCTGGGCGAGGACGAGGGCTCGGTCTCGGAGGAGTACCGCAAGAAGCTCGAGGAAGCCGGCATGCCCGAGACCGTCCGCGAGCACGCCGAGCGCGAGCTCGGTCGCCTGGAGCGCATGGGTGAGCAGTCAGGCGAGTCATCGATGATCCGCACCTACCTGGACTGGCTGATCGCCGTCCCGTGGGACAAGCGCTCAGATGAGCGTCTGGATCCGGTGCACGCGCGCGAGGTGCTCGACGCCGACCATGCGGGCCTGGAGGACGTCAAGGAGCGCATCACCGAGTACCTGGCCGTGCGCAAGCTCCGACAGGAGCGCGGCATCGCCGAGGACAAGCGCTCGGGGGCCATCTTGACCCTGATCGGTCCGCCGGGCACCGGCAAGACGTCCATTGGCGAGTCGATCGCCCGCGCCACCGGCCGCGAGTTCGTGCGCATGTCGCTGGGCGGCGTGCGCGACGAGGCGGAGATTCGCGGGCATCGCCGGACCTACATCGGCGCGATGCCGGGCCGGTTGGTCCGCGCGCTGCGCGATGCCGGGACGATGAATCCGGTGATCATGCTCGACGAGGTCGACAAGGTCGGCGCCGACTGGCGCGGCGACCCCAGCGCGGCGCTGCTCGAGGTCCTCGACCCTGCGCAGAACCACTCGTTCCGCGACCACTACCTCGACGTGGAGCTCGACCTCTCCCAGGTCGTGTTCATCGCCACGGCGAACGTGGCCGAGACGATCCCGGGACCGCTGCTCGACCGCATGGAGGTCATCCGCTTCGACGGCTACACGGTCGACGAGAAGGTGGCCATCGCGCGGGACTACCTGTGGCCGCGCCAGCGCGAGCGCAACGGCCTGCGCGAGGACGAGGTCACGATCGCCGACGCCGTGCTGCAGATCGTGGTGAGCGAGTACACCCGCGAGGCAGGGGTGCGCCAGCTCGAACGCGAGCTGGGCACCGTGCTGCGCAAGACCGCCACCCGCATCGCGTCGGCGCAGGCAACGGCGCCGGTGGCGATCGACCCCCCGCCGCTGCGCGACGCCCTGGGCCGCCAGAAGTTCTTCCAGGAGGCGGCCGAGCGCACCGCGATCCCCGGCGTGGCCACGGGCCTCGCCGTCACCGGGACCGGCGGCGACGTGCTGTTCGTCGAGGCCACCAGCATGAAGGGCTCCGGGGGCCTCGTGCTCACGGGCCAGCTCGGCGACGTCATGAAGGAGTCGGCTCGGATCGCACTGTCCTACGTGCGCGGCCACACCGAGCGCCTGGGCATCGACGAGGACGCCTTCGAGAATCGCGAGTTCCACCTCCACGTCCCCGCCGGCGCCATCCCAAAGGACGGCCCGAGCGCCGGGGTGACCATGACCACAGCGCTCTCGTCGCTGCTGTCCGGGCGGCCCGTCAAGCACACGGTGGGCATGACCGGCGAGGTGACGCTCCAGGGCCGGGTGCTGCCGATCGGTGGGCTCAAGCAGAAGGTGCTGGCCGCTCATGCGGCCGGGCTCACCGACGTCATCCTGCCCGAGCGAAACCGGGCGGACCTAGACGACGTGCCGGCCGACGTCCGCGAGGCGATGGCCTTCCACCCGGTCATGAGCATCGACGAGGTGCTCGATGTCGCCCTGGAGCCGGCCCGGGATGCGGCGCTGTCGTAGCTGCCCCCCGCTGCCCGAGGAGGTTCGCCGTGCGGCGGACCTCCTCGAGCGACGCTGGGTCCTGGCCGTCGTCTACGCGTGCTCAGCCGGCGCGGTCCGCTTCAACGAGATCGGCCGGTCGCTGGGGACGGTGCCGCCGGGGACGCTCGCCCAGCGCTTGGCGGACCTCGAAGCTGCCGGGCTGCTGCGCCGCGTGGTGCTGGAGACCCGTCCTCCCGAGGTGGAGTACCGCCTCACGAAGGACGGAGCGCGCCTGGGCGAGATCGTGGAGTCGCTGGGGCGATGGTCGGCGGAGTGCGAGGGAAGGAGCTCTTAGGACTCGCCCCCGGGCGCAGCCGATTCGTTGGCCAGCCGCTGTCCGACTTGAAAGATGTCCGAGAGCCCGAGGGTCGCGAAGATGGCGGCGACGAAGCGCGTCGTGCGCGGGGCCAGCACCAGGCCGAAGGTCAACGGTGTGGCGATCCACAGGCCCATGCAATAGGGGCATACGAGGAGCTCGCCCACGGCCCGGCGCAGACCGTGGCCCCGCGGCTTCTCCTTGACCTCGCCGCGGCCGGCCGGTGCTTCGTACTCTGTGAACGGTGCCCGCAGGGCGCTGGTGGGCTTGTTCTTGGTCACCAGGCGGCTGAGCTTGTGGGTCGCGGCCCCCAGCAGCAGCACATCGCCGACCTCGATGCGCTCGGGCAGCTCACGGTTCGAGCGTCGCAAAGCGATCAGGAAGCCGACCAGCAGGGAGTTGAACACGACGACCAACAGGGCGTAGGAGCCAAGCGGTCGCGTCTCCTCCGAGTAGCCGGCGACGGGAGAGTCCATCCCTCCAATCTACCCGGGTGCCATCGCCAGACCCCACGCGGCCCGCAGCTCGGCTGCCGCCTCCTCGAGCGCGACGCCGGCGGCATCGAGGGCTTCGGGGAAGTCGATGAAGCCATGGATCATGCCCGGATACCGGTGTGCGCGAGCTGCGATACCGGCTTCGCGCAGGCACCGGGCGTAGACCTCGCCCTGGTCGCGGAGGGGATCCAACTCCGCCGTGATGACCAAGGTCGGCGGCAGCCGCGAGAGATCGACGGCGCGCAGCGGGCAGGCGTAGATGGACTCGGCGTCCTCCTCGCGGCTCAGGTAGTGCTCCCAGCACCAACGCAGGTCGCCTCGCTCGAGCAGCAGCCCCTCACCGTTGTCACGCATCGAAGGGCTCTCGAACTCGTGATCGGTGATCGGACAGATCAGCACCTGGCAGGCGGGAAGCCGCTCGTCGCGATCGCGCGCCTGCAGCACGGCTCCGGCGGCGAGGTTGCCGCCGGCGCTGTTTCCCGCGATCGCCGGCGGCTGATCGTCGCCGTCCAGCTTCTCGCGGTGACTGTCGATCCACTGCAGCGCCGCGTTGACGTCGTCCAGGGCGGCCGGGAAGGGGTGTTCAGGGGCCAGCCGGTAGTCCACGCACACCGCGACGCAGTCAGCCCCCACGGCCAGGGTTCGCGCGGGACTCTCGGCGGCATCGAGCCCCCCGGTGACCCACCCCCCGCCGTGGAGGTACAGAAGAACCGGAAACGGCCCCGTGCCCTGGGGTGTCAGCACGCGGAGCCCCAGCGGGCCGCCTGGACCCTCGATGGTGACGTTCTCGCGGCGCCCGACTTCGCTGCTTGGGGGCAGCTCGCGGGCGAATCGCTCGATCTGCTCGCGCGCCTCGTCGGGCGTGAGCTCGGCCAGTCGCTGCAGGCCCGATCCGGCCAGCAGCTCCATGAGGTCGCGAACCTGCGGGTCCACCCGCCCGAGGCGGACGGACTTGCCGTCGTTCAGCTCGCCCGGGGGGGGAACAGGGTGCCCTTCTCGCGGGCGGTCTGCTCAGGGTGGGGGACCTTGTGGGCCGGGCGTTCGCCGTCAGAGACGGAATCCGCGCCCAGGTCGGCGTCGCCCGTGCGCTTGCGCCGGCGGCTGGAGAGGGCGCCGCCCGTCCCCGAGAAGAAGACCGCGGCGGCCACCAGCGCGACCAGCAGCAGTAATGCGAGAAAGAAGGGATCCATGCACCGCTGGGGTACCCGGCGTCCACGAGCGGGAAACCGCCGTGGCGTCAAGCGGCGTGTCCGCGGCCGTCGACCTGGTCGCGGGCGAGCGCGTCGAGCTGGATGCCGCTCAGGAAGACGATCGAGGAGAGATAGACGTACTCCAGCAGCACGATCCCGGTGGCCAGGCTCCCGAAGAGCGAGCCGTAGTCGGCGACCGAAGTCAGATACCAACTGAACAGCAGCGACATCGCGATCCACGCCCCGACGACGAGCACCGCCCCGAAGCTCACCCAGTTCCATGGTCGGGTCTTGGTGGGGGCGAAGCGCACGAGCATGCCGACCACCACGAGCAGCAGCGCGGCGGTGATCAACCATTGCACGATGAACGCGACCACGCCGGCCACGGCGCCTCCGTGCAGCACCTCGTCCACCAACAGCGGGCCGAACTTGACCACGAGAATCGCCAGCAGAAACAGGAAGGTCACCGCCACCGCCAGGATCATCGAGAGGCTGAGACGGCGCAAGAACGTGCGGCTGTCGTGGCAGCCGTAGATGCGGTTCAGCACGCCCATCACGGCGCGGACGGCGCACGAGACGTGCCATACGGCGAAGGCGGCGCCGAAGGTGATCCATAGGAGCTGCTTGCGGCCCAGCACGGCGGTGACCGTCTGATCGACCGCGGTGTAGACCGCCCGGGGGACCTGGTCGGCGAGGTTGGGCGCGAGATCGTCGCGCCACACGGACTGCCCATCGACCTCTCCCAGGATCCCGAAGGCCAGCAGGAGCAGGGGGATCACTGCGAAGAGCACCTGGAAGGAGATCGCGCTGGCGTACGTGAGCAGGTCGTTCTCGCGCTCGCACGCGATCAGCTGGCGGACAACCGCCCGGGGCTGGATGCCGCGCACCTGGCCCCATACGGCCGCCGGTCCTCGACGCGCGGACCTCCCGCTGCGCCCGACGCTGGCGCTCTCCATTGACCTGGCCTACCCTGCTCGGAGGAAATCGACGCCTGCGATGTGCGGATGTGCCCGTCGCGGAACGGTTATGACCTCGCGTGCCGGGTAGCTGAGAGGCATGCCTTCCACGACACGGTACTTCCATTTTTGCTCGCACGAGCAGTTCCCTCCCGATCAGCTCGTCGCCCAGGCGGTTGCGGCCGAGGGCGCCGGGTTCAACGGCCTCTCCTGTAGCGACCATCTCCAACCCTGGTGGGAGCCTGGCGAGTCGGGCCACGCGTGGGTCTGGCTCGGGGCCGCCGCGCAGGCCACCGAGCGGGTGCCGATCGGGACCGGCGTCACCCCGCCCGGGCCGCGCTTTCACCCCGTCCTGATCGCGCAGGCCTGGGCGACGCTGGAGACGATGTTTCCCGGACGCCCGTATCTGGGCTTCGGCTCGGGCGAGTCGCTCAACGAGACGCCCCTGGGTGCCGAGTGGCCGCCGGTCGGCCAGCAGATCGAGCGCATGGAGGAGGCGCTCGAACTGATCCATCGGCTGTTTGACGGCGAGCGGATCACGCACGAGGGCCGCCACTTCAAGGCCGACCAGGCTGTCCTGCACACC
>JBBSIW010000188.1:0-5408 GCA_038231895.1 Solirubrobacterales bacterium
CGTTGCGCTCGCCAGCGAAGTCACAAGGGCGACCGCCAAACCCCAGTACGCGGAGACGAGCAGGACCGCCGGCAGGTACACCACGACGAGCGATACGGTCGGCGCGACCGACTTGAGGGGGTAGATCACCGCCGTCGCCGCCACCACCGCCACCGCGCCGGCCGCGGCGCCCGCCAGTAGCGACGGGCGCTCCTCCCGCAACAGGATGGGCCCTGCTCGACTCGGCACGATCACAACGTTAGGGCTCACGAATGAACAACTGGCGGGTTCCAACGGGCCCAATGCCAGGAAACACTGGGGTTCTGGCCCGGCACCACCTCATTTGTCAAGTCGTGAGCCCTTACGCCGCGTGCGGTGGGCAGCGGATGCGCGTGGCCAATCGAGATCATCACGCTGCCATGCCAGGAGCCACCTCCTCCAGCAGGGCCACCCCGATGGTGGCAAGCGCCACAGCGCCGCCGGCCTCGGCCGCAGCGATCAGCGCGGGTCGGAGAGGGGTCGTGCGACCGGCAGTGCGCACAACGCGACTATAGGGCCCGAGTTGCCCAAGGGGGGCGTCGTCCGGAGGCACCCGACGGTAACGGCTTGCACGGAAGCTCCGCTGTGGCGGCTAGAGTTGCTTAGCGAACGCGACCAGACCGGGAGCGACGCCCGACCGTGTTGCCGCCGCGCCAGATCAAGGAAATGCGCGACCAAGAGGATTGGTCGCAATCGTTGGGGGGTGAGTCATCAAACCTTTGCTGCCGTGTGCGAGCAGGCGGCCCGCGACCGATCGCGCGCCGCCGCCGACCGCAACCGTGCGGCGCAAGATCGCGAGCGGGCGGCCCGCGACCGCGAAGAGGCCAAAGCACGCACGGGTGGGCATTCGTTCTCAGCCGGCCTCGCCGCACTCGAGGACGGTGATGACCCGGCGGCCCTGATCGCACGTGCCGACCACGCCCTGCGCCGAGCCCGGCAAGACGCTTAGGCAATTCCGCCGGCGGCGAGACTCGAGCCCGATCGACCCAACCTCAGAGCGGCCGGCACCCCGCGGGCGACTTTACGTAGGTACCGCCGCCACAGTTCGCCCGCCGCCCGAGCGGTCCAGTATTTCGGGTGGTACGCGAGAAACATGTACTTCGCGGCGGCAGCCCTTGCTCACCCTTCAGGGCCGCTGTTCGACCTGCGTCTCGGCCCCAGATCGCCGTGCGACGACGGTCAAGCGATTCTCCCTCACCGAACTTCCACTGCTCGTTCGCTTGACCTGACACCACGATGTGAGGTCTACCATGGGTCTCATGGTTCACACCGTCAAGCAAGTCGCCGAGCGGGTCGGGCTGCCGAGCCGCACCGTCCGCTACTACGACAGCATCGGACTGGTGTCGCCCGGCGAGCGGAGCGGGGCTGGGTATCGCCTGTACGGACCCGAGGACGAAGGCAGGCTCCAGTTCGTACGCCAGGCCAAGGCGCTCGGATTCTCCCTCGCGGAGATTCGCGGGCTGATCGCGGCCGCCGAGCGGGGCTGCTGCGGCGAGGTCATACCGGCGCTCGAGCGACTGCTCGAGGCCAAGGTGGTCGAGATCGATGGCAGGATCGCCGAGCTTCACTCCTTCCGCGCCCGCCTCGTCGCCTACCGCGCCGGTACGGGAAGCGGATGCGGTTGCACCGGGCACGGTGCATTCTGCGAGTGCCTGGCGCGGCCACTTCTGCAAATCGAGAATGGAGACAACCATGGCTGACGAATGCAAGTGTGGGTGCTGCGGACCCACTGAGGACGCGGGCGAGCTCCGAACCGCACCCGAGCGCGACCGCGCTGACGCCGAGCGGCGCATCGCGGAGTTGGAGCAGCGCGTCATGGAGCTCGAGCGCAGCCCGGCATAGCGCGGGTATGGCCCTCACCGGTCGCTGCGGGCCGTGGGCCTCGCGGTCCGTGGTGAGGGCTCTGCGACAATCGCGGACATGGCGGCGGCAAAGCTGGCGGACAGCCGAAGGGTTCGGGACTTGGGCGTGCGGGCCGAGGCGCGCGACGACCCGGGTCCCGCGGCCGAGGCCCTGCGTCATCTCGTGCAGGATGGCGAGCACGTCGGGATCGTCGTGCGCGTCGAGGACGAGGACGGACCCCACGGCGCGCGCGTCTGGGTCGTGTGGGTGCTGCAGATGTCGGGGGACGATGGTCGCTTCATGGTGATGATGGTCAGCGGACTAGGGGAGCTGTCCGACATGCAGGACGTGGAGGTGACCGACGCGGTGGCTGACATGGCACTCGAGTTCGCGCGGGAGGAACACGCAGGCATCGAGTTCACCGTGGCACCCCGTGCGCAGGGACTGCGCCTGGTCAGCCTCGTCGCCGGCGAGCCCGGCCTGTGCGTGCGCTGCCGCATCTCCGAGCCGGCGGTCACGGACGGCAACGTCCTGCTTGCGCCCGAGGGACCGGTCTGCTCCGGGTGCCTGAACCTCGCGGAGCAGATCACGTGGGCCGAGGCCGCCCTGGCGGCGCTGCGCAAGGCGGGCGCACACGATGAGCAGATCGCATCGGTGGAGCAGGAGGTCGCCGAGCTGCGTGCTCAGCTGGACGCCGGCCCCGCCTAACTGCCGACCTGAGCGCCGCCGTTCTCGCCGACGGCATTGGCGCGGCCGTCCACCAGCCGTTGAGCCAACTCGTCGATTGCCATGACCGCCGGAGACCGGGAATCGAAGTCCAGCGGCGCGCTCTGCGCCCACTCCGACTGCGGCAGCCGGTCGTCGAACGGGATGACGCCCGCCACGTCGAGCCCGTGCTGGCGGGCGAACTCGTGGACCGTGTCGTGCTCGTCGCGCACCTTGTTGGCGACGAGCGCGACGTTCTCGTAGCCCTGGAGCGTTCCCAGCCGTGCCATCCTCCGACCGGTCTCCAGCGACTTGAAATAGGGCTCGACGACGACCAGGACCGCGTCCGCGCGGATCACCGCGATGCGCAGGAACTGCTCGACGGTGGCGTCCGTGTCCACGATGCAGACCCCGTCCTCGGCCTCCGAAGCCATCTGGCTGACGCTGGCGACCGCCGCGTGCAGGGTGCCCAGTCAGCCGGTGTCCGCGCGCCGCGGGTAGGCCATCACGAGCAACCTGACCCCATCGGCGCCCTCGACGGCGTGCGACGCGCACACCTCCTCGAGCGTCCTGGTGGGGCGGAACCCCTGGTTGGTCCGCTCGACCAAGTCCCTCGGCAGTGTCGGCAGCGTCTCGATGCGCTCGACGGGTATGCCGAGCGTGAGCGCCAGGTTCGGATTCGGATCCCCGTCGATGGCGAGCACGGCGTGGCCCCGCCGGGCCAACAGGCGCGCCATGGTCCCCGAGATCGAGGTCTTTCCGCAGCCGCCCTTCCCGACGATCGCAACGTTCATCGCAGGCGACCCTACCGCGACATGACGGCCGGCACCGTCGCGCGTGCGGGTTGAGTGATCCTCGGCCGGGTATGGGGCCACTACATGGGTCAGCTGAGCCCGCACCGTGGGCCAGCTGAGGGCAGTCACGACGAGAGGAGCCACGTATGAGCGAGTCTGCTGAGAGGCCCGGCGCCAACCAGGAGAAGGAGCAGATTCCCGAAGGCGGGGAGAAGGGCAAGCCGTTCGGCGCCGATCAGGACCAGAAGGGCTCGGAGGGCATGGACGACGAGATGGGCGAGGGCGGCTACGCGGGGCGCGACCCGTCGACCGACATGCCTCGTGTCCCCAGCGTGCCTGAGTCCCAGGACGATCCCATGACCCACGACGCGGCTCCGGACAACGATGAGGACATCTCGCCCGGGGACTAGACCGCGCCTCACTCGGAGCCCGCCGGCGCCGCGGCGGTGCAGCTTTCTGCCCCGGCTGGCGTTGGGCGGCGCTCCGGGCTAGGATTGGGTTCGATGTCCAATCGTCTGGCCAGACACCCCGGCGTGAGCATCGCGGTTCTTGCCGCGGCCACTGTCGTGGGAGCATTCTCCGTTGGCTCGATGGTGCAGGTGTTCGTGGTCGGAACGAGTCGACTGGGGCTCGACTCGCCCCTCGGCGTCGCTCTTTCGGGTGCGTGCGCGACCCTCTCCGCGGCGACCATCGTCGCCCTCCTGTTCGTGGTGATGCGTGGGGGCGGGCGTGACGACGATGACTTCCGCCGCGGTGACGACGAAGATCGCACTCCGCCGCCATCCGACGGACCCTTCGGCGAGCCCGATTGGTGGGCGGACTTCGAGCAGGACTTCGCGAGCTACGCCGGGGATCACGACGACGCTTCACACCGCGGCCGGACTCCGGCGACCACCCGCTAGCGAGCCTCCACGTGACTGGGCACCGGTGCGGGCCCGCGTAGCGCGCCGGCCCAATCGCGACGTTCGCCCGGCCAGGTCGCCCCCACAGATTGAGACCCGGCGCAGGAAGATATGACGGTGGCGCACGTGTGGAGAGTCCTCAAGCGGACCGGACGGTCGTTCTACGACGACCAGATGACCCACCACGGGGCGGCGCTGACCTACTACGGGCTGATGTCGCTCTTCCCCGCCGTCCTGCTCGCCCTGTCGCTGCTCGGGCTGATCGGGGAGTACCCCCGCACCTACAACGCGATCCTCAACTATCTGCACGACATCGTCCCGGCGACCACCCTGGGCGCGATCGACGTCTCGCTCCGCGGTGCCCTTCAGCACAAGGGCACGGCCGCCGGAGCATTGGCCGTGAGCGTGGTCACGGCCCTCTACGGCACCACCGGCTTTCTCGAAGCGGTGCGGCGAGCCCTCAACGTCGTGTTCGAGACCCATGGCGGACGCAGCTTTCTCAAGCGTAAGGCGATCGACGTGGCTTCCACGTTCGTGCTCATGGCTCTTGTGCTCATCACCCTGACCCTCATGTTCGTGGGTGGCGGATTCGCACGGGACCTGTTCGGGTTCATCGGCCTGGGCTCGACGGCGGCGGACGTCTGGGCGCTGGCCCGCTGGCCCGGGGCGCTGCTGTGCGCAACCCTCGTTTTCAGCTGGATCTACTACGTGACCCCAGATGTCCACCACCGCAGCTTTCGATGGGTGACCCCCGGGGCCGTGGTCGGGGTCATCGCGTGGATAGCCGCGTCGGTGGGCCTGTCCGTCTACATCTCCAACTTCGACAGCGTCAGCGCGCTCTACGGGGCCTTCGCCGGCGCCATCCTGCTGGTGGCCTGGCTGTGGCTCACCAACGTCGCGCTGCTATTCGGTGCCGAGCTCGATGCCGGGATCGAGCGGGAGAAGGAACTGAGCGAGGGCGTCCCGCCCCGGGACACGCTCGCGATGCCGGCCAAGCAGGGATAGGCGGCTCCGCGCTGACGCGGTCGTCAACGTCTCCTGCTACATTGCCGCACGCACGCCGAATCGCCGCCTGACGGCGAACGGGGGAACCGAAGTTTGTGGGGCGAGTCTCGCGGTGATCCGCGGGAGGCGCTGGCATGAAAGC
>JBBSIW010000189.1:0-5406 GCA_038231895.1 Solirubrobacterales bacterium
GCTCGCCTCGGTGCAGGACGGGCGCCGGCGCTCCGGGCGGTCGGCCACCGCCTCGACGCGAACCGCCGCGGCCTTGAGCTCGGGCTGGCTCGAGGTCGGGTCCTTGGCCGGACTCGTGGTCGTGTTGGCCCAGCCCGCGCCCGCCGGGGCGTGCAGCGCACCCCAGTGCATCGGCGCAAAGCACGTGCCCCGCGGGAGCGAGGGGTCGAGGACGGCGCGCAGGCTCGCCTCACCCCGGCGCGAGACGAGGCGCACCGGCTCGCCGTCTTGCACGCCGGCCTGCTCGGCGTCGGCGGGGTGGAGCTCGAGAAACGGGTCGGGCGAGTCCGAGCTCAGGGCTTCGGACTTGCCCGTGCGGGTGAGCGTGTGCCAGTGGCTTGCCACCCGGCCGGTGGTCAGGGTCAGGGGGAAGTAGCCGTCGGGAACCTCGACGGGATCCGCGTGCGGCGTGGGCGCGAAGCGGGCCCGACCGTCGGGCGTCGCGACGCGCCCACCCTCGTAGAGGCGTCGGGGCTCGTCGTCGAGCTCGCGGAGCTCGCGGCCGCCGCGCGCGCTCCGGCCGCGCTGACGCACGATTTCGACGTCGCCGTTCGCGGGCCGCCCCGCCGCCGGGAAGGGCCACTGAATCCCCCCGTGGCGCGCGAGCAGCTCGTGACTGAGGCCGCTCTGGTCGCACACCCGCCCCCTGGTCAGCGCCGCGACCTCGTCGAAGACCTCTGAGGCGCAACCCCAGTCGAAGTGCTCACCGAAACCGAGCTCTTTCGCCAGGCGCTGGAAGATGCGCCAGTCGGGCAGCGCCGCACCGGGCGGATCGAGCGCCTTGCGCATGAGCGCGACGCGCCGCTCGGAGTTCGTCATCGTGCCGTCCTTCTCCAGCCAGGCGGCCGCGGGGAGGACGGCGTGGGCGAGCGTGCTCGTCTCGGTGGGGTGGTAGGCGTCCTGGACCACCACCAGCTCCGCGCGCTGCAGCGCGGCACGTACACGCGCCGCCTCGGGCATCGAGACGACGGGATTGGTCGCCACGATCCAGACCGCCTTGACCTCGCCCGTCTCGAGCGCCTCGAAGAGGTCGACGGCAGTGAGGCCCGGATACGGTGAGATCCCGGGCACGTCGTCCGGGAGGTCCCACAGGCCGCTCATCTCGGTGCGGTCCGCCTCGGACTCCACGTGGCGGTACCCCGGCAGGGTCTGCGCTGCGCCCCCGGACTCGCGGCCGCCCATCGCGTTGGGCTGGCCTGTGAGCGAGAACGGCCCGCAGCCCGGCTTGCCGAGCTGGCCGGCGGCGAGGCAGAGGTTGATCAGCGCCCGGTTCTTGAGCGTGCCTGCGCTCGACTGGTTGGCCCCCATCGACCATAGCGCGAGCGAGCGCCCCGCCGCGAAGCGCCGTGCAGCCGCCTCGATCTCGGCGGCGGGCACGCCGCAGACCTCCTGGGCGCGGTCCGGGGTCCACTCGCGCGCGACCGCGAGGGTCTCCTCCCAGCCAGTCGTGTGGCGCGCGACGAAGTCGCGGTCGACGAGGTCTTCGCGGTCGAGCACGCTGAGCATCGCGTTGAGCAGGACGAGGTCGGTGCCGCAGCGCACCGGCAGGTGCAGATCGCTGCCGCGCGCTGTGGCGGTGCGCCGCGGGTCGGCGCAGATCACCGTCGCCCCCTCTCGCTGGCGGTCTTGGATGCGCGACCAGACGATCGGGTGACAGGCGGCCGTGTTGGTGCCCAGCAGCAGGAAGCAGTCGGCCTGCTCGATGTCGGCGTAGGCCGGCGGCGGACCGTCGGAGCCGAAGGCGCCGTTGTAGCCGGCCACCGCCGAGGCCATGCACAGCCGCGAGTTCGAGTCGACGTTGTTGGTGGCGAGGAAGCCCTTGGCCAGCTTGACGGCCGCGTAGTAGTCCTCGGTCAGCAGCTGGCCCGAGAGGTAGAACGCGATCGCGTCGGGGCCGTGCTCGTTGATGATCGCGCGCAGCCGGCCGGCGAGCTCGGGCATGACCACGTCCCACTCCGAGGCATGGAAGCGCGCGTCGCGTCGCTCGCGCAGCAGCGGGGTCTGCGCGCGGTCGGAGGCGTGCACGGCAGCCGGCAGCTCGAGTGGCTTGCGACACGTGCGCCCCCGGTTGACCGGATAGATCGGATCGCCCTCGACCGAGCGCAGCCGGCCCCCCTCGATCTTCGCCACCAGGCCGCAGCCGACCCCGCAGTAGGGGCACACGGTGCGCTTCTCGGTTTCGCCAGCAGAAGCCTTGGTCGCAGGGCGGCCCATGCAGCGATCGTGCGCAGTCGAGGTTTCCGGTTCGCAAGCGGCGGATGAATGCTCGGTTAACGGCGGCCTGTCAGTGACACCGCTGGAGTAACGTGAACGCGCGATGACGGCGAAGGAGTGGATAGACGCCTACGCTCGGCGCCTGGGCACGGAGGCGCCCACCACCGAGGAGTTCGCCGTCCTGTTGGAGCTCGCCGCCGAGGCGGCTCACGCCTCCGAGCGGGTCGCCGCGCCAGTGGCCTGCTGGCTGAGCGCGCGCGCAGGCCGGTCTCCGGCGGAGGCGCTCTCGATCGCCTGCGAAGTGGGCACGGGCGGAGCCAAGCCATAAGTCACCGCCCCTGCTCCTTGCCTGTCAGCAGGTCCTCGGCCTCGGCCAGCTCGCCCGGAGTGTTGACGTTGAACGTCAGGCGCGCCGGCGAGCCGAAGCGACGCAGCTGTGCCTCGGTGACCGGGCGCGCTTGCAGCGCCGCGACCGCCGCGCCGAGCGGCTGCTCGCCGGCCAGCGCCGGGATGAGGTGCTCGAGCGCGACAGGGTCGTAGCGAGCCAGGAGCGGCTGCAGGCGACCGCCCACCCGGGGGATCGCGGCCGGGCCGCCCAACTCCGCAAGCCAAGCGAGCAGCTCGGGGACGACGAAGGGCAGATCGCAGGCGAGGGCGAGCACCGGCCGGCCGTCGGCGCGCTCGAGCGCCGTGACCAGGCCTCGCAGCGGGTGCTGGGGCTGTGCGGGCTCAGCCCACACCACTGCATCGAGCTCAGGCAGGGGAGCGTCGGGCTTGGCCACGACGACGGCCTCCAGCCCGGCACGACGTGCGGCCGCCAGGGGATAGCTGATGAGCGGACGCCCGGCAAGCGTGACAGTGGCCTTCGGCGCGCCCATGCGCCGCCCGGCGCCACCGGCGAGCACCGCAACGATGGGCTTGGCCACGGCGGGCATCCCCGAGGTATACCCAGCCGTCAGCAGCCCCCCTCAACCGTCGCGTCGTCCTCCAGCAGGCGACCGAGCAGCTCGTGCAGCGTCTCGAGCTCATCGGCGCTGAAGCGATCGACGAAGCGCTCCTTCACTCCCGTCAGATGGGTGTCTTGGAGTGCACCCAACAGTCGGTTGCCGGCGGGTGTCAGCCCGGCTTCGATGTTGCGCGCGTCGTCAGCCGCCCGCTCGCGCTGGACGAGGCCCGCACGCTCCAAGCGATCCACCCGTCGTGAGAGGCCGCTCGGGCTGAGCAGAACCGCGTTGGCGAGCTCACACATGCGCCGCCCCTGGCCGGATGCGGTGGCCAGGTTGATCAGAACATCGAAGTCTCCCAGCGTGACGCTGTGCCGCTCGCGCAGCTCCTCATCGAGCTCCCGCGTGAGAAGCGCGTGGGCCTTGAGGAGGTCCTTCCAGGCCTCGAGGCCCACATCTCCTTGACCGAGAAGCTTGTCTGCTTGTGGACTCGGTGCTGTCGTCATGAAGACCATTCTACCGGGACTCCTTGCGTACGCAAACGTTTCTGTGATAGATTGCTTGCGCAAGCAATCTATCTAAGGGAGAGTTCCAAGATGACCGCCGCCACCCCAACCCTGATCCCCACCGGCACCTGGACCGTCGACTCGGCGCACTCCAAGGTCGGCTTTTCGGTCAAGCACATGGGCGTCGCCACCGTGCGCGGGGAGTTCAATGAGTTCGCGGGCACGCTGGAGATCGGCGATGACCTCGCTTCGGCACGCGCCTATGGCAAGGTCAATACCGCCTCGGTCGATACCAATCAGGACCAGCGCGACGACCATCTGCGCTCGGCCGACTTCTTCGACGTCGAGGTCCATCCGGAGCTCGCGTTCGAGTCCACCGGCATCGAGTCGATCGACGATGAGACCTTCCGCATCGTCGGCGATCTGACCCTGCACGGCGTAACGCACGAGGTCGAGCTCGAAGCCGAGATCGGGGGCACGGACATCGGGCCCAACGGCGAAGAGCGCGCCGGCCTCGAAATCACGGGCGAGCTCTCGCGCCGCGACTTCGAGATGGCCTTCAACGCAGCCTTGGGCAGCGGCAACGCCATCGTCTCAGACAAGGTCAGGCTCACGCTCGACATCGCGGCCGTCAAGCAGGTGTAGCGCGAACGCGGTCGTGCCGTCGCGGTCACTCCGCGGCGGCACGGAGCAGGACCGCGATCCACGTCCGGTACGGCCGCCAACTCTCAGCGATCCGTTCGAGCTCTGCCGCTGAGACCGGCTCGGGTCGTGCGTAGGCGCGCCCAACCGCCCGCAGGAGACGGGGCTCGGGCGTGGGGGGAAGCTCGTCCGTGACACCGACCGCCCGGAGGAGGATGAGCCCGGCGTAGAACGGTCCGATGCCGCGCATCTCCTGCAGCTGCGCCAAGGCCTCCTCGGCGTGCAGCTCACGCAGGCGATATGGGTCGAGGCGGCCGTCGAGCGCCGCCTCCGCAACGGCGTGCAGGCGCCTGAGCTTCTCATCGGACAGCCCGGGAAAGGCTTCGACGTCGAGCAGCCGGTCGGGTAGGGGGAAGGCGTGCATCGAGACTCCGTCGACATCGAGGGCCGCGCCGTGCTCCAGCGCGAGGTCGGCCCGGACGCGCTGGGCCTGGCGATGGTTGATGCGGGCGCTGATCGCCGACCAGGCAGCGGCCTCGTAGGGCGAGTGAAACAGCACAGGCCGGAGGTGCCCAGACTCGCGGTGAAGGCGGCCAACGACCGCGTCGCGGCCGAGAACCTGCTCCAGATCGCTGGCGTCGTGGTCGAGCGAAAGGATCCGCTCCGTCTGGCGCCTGACTTCCTCGACGCTCCCGTTCCCGGTCCTGGTTGCGATCAGTTGCTTGCCGCACTCGCGGATGGCCACGCCCGCGTGCCCCTGGAAGGAGTCGAGCGCGAAGCACAGGCGCACCGTATCCTCCTCGGACGTCGCGAGGTCCTTGGCGGGCGGCCAGCCGGCGATGAAGCGAGCGCTGCCTGCCAGCGAGAAGGGGCCACGCGGGTGGATCGAAAAGGAAGCGGAGTGGGCGCTGTCGCCCATTCGTCAATAGGCGAAAGGGGATATCCACTTGAGTCAGGTTCCGTACGAGTTGCGGCACGCGGCGACACGATTGCCGCGGCGGAAGCGCTCGCAGGGCGCGTCACGCGAGCCGTGGAGCGGCCCGGGTGCGACCCGCTCTTCC
>JBBSIW010000190.1:0-5370 GCA_038231895.1 Solirubrobacterales bacterium
ACGCCCGCGACGGCTGCCAGGTCCTGGAGGGCACGGGCGATGGCCGGGGCGGCGTGGCGGTCCTGCACCGGGGCGAACGCCCACACCACGCGGCCCGCCCAGCCGCGCCGCCCCAGCCCGGCGAGCACGTCGTCGCGTGCCTTGCCGCCCTCGCCGGTCACGACGCCCAGTACCCGCGGCAGCATCGCGCGGTGAAGGCGCTGCTGAGGCTCGAACAGACCCTCGGCGCCGAGTTGGTAGCGCAGACGCTGGAGCTGTGCGAGCAGGTCTCCCTCGCCCGCGACGCGCAGGTCAGAGGCGAGAAAGGAGAACGAGGGGGAGGACGTGGCGCTCCCGGGGTAATAGTCCGGCCCCCCCGCGATGACCACCTGTGCGCCGTCAGCCAATGCACCCTCGCCCAGCCCGAGCGCGTCCCAGTCGTTGCGCCACATCGAGCAGGGCAGCGCACCGCTGGGGTCGCGCAGCTCGAAGTAGGCCTTGGCCCGGCTGAAGCCCAGGTTCCACACCTCTCCGAACAGCTGCACGCGGGCGCGCCGGCGCAGCTCCTCGCGCAGCATGGCGGCGTAGTTGCCGACCGGAAACGGACCCGGCACACGGCTGCCGGAGATGCCCTGCGGCCGGGGGACGGGGGTCTCAGCCACCGCCGTTGACTCCGTGCACGGACGCGAAGGTACTACGAGCCCCGGTCGGCGCTGGTGGCGCCTGTCTGTAGGCCCGGCGTCATCTCGTCAGGGTCCTCGGCCAATGATGGCATCGGAAGCTCGCCGTCCTGTGGCGGCCCGCCGCGCTCCTCGCCGGCAAGCGCCAGGCGGTCGAGGCGCGCGATCTCTCGCTCCCCCTCGATGCGGGCGGCATCGTCGAGCGGCAGGTGGCGGATGAGCTTTTCGATGCGGTTGCGCAGCTGCAGGGCGAAATGGGGGGTCGAGGCACCCATGAGCTGGCGCACGTCGTCGATGGTGACACGACGATCCCCCTGCAGGCGCGAGGGGTGCTCGGCTTCGCTCACAGGCTCTTCCTCAGGATCGACGGCTTGGGCTGGGTGGGTGTGGGGAGGAGGGACTTGGGGGTAGTGGTGCTCTTGGGCGCAGGTGTGCCCTTGCCCGGCGCCTTGCCCTTCGGAGGCGGCGTGCTCTTCGTGGGCGGCTTGGCGGGCGCGGGCGGCGCGCTGGATTGCGCACCCGAGACCGGTGCGATCTCGAGCAGGGTGTCGATGCGCGCCTGGTCGGCGAGCGAGATCGTATTGCGGTCCCCCACGAGCCAGGCGTGATTATAGACCCCGCGCACCGGGTCCTTCTCATACCCGGGCTCGATGTCCAGGAGGAACTGCACGAAGGGTGCCGGTAGCTTGCCCGCCTCGTCGACGAGCAGCAGCGGCCCATAGGTGCCGCTCGCCGACAGCGGTGCGGCCGCCGCCGCATCGAGCGGGTGCGTACTGCTCGCGACGACGACGCCGTGCCCGGGATCCACGATGTCCCAGCCAAAGGGGCCGTCCGAGTAGCGGGCGAAGGCGATTGCGTTCGTCGCCGCGTCAGGCCCGGTGATTCGCTTGACGGTGCCCAGCCGCCGAAGGGCCTTCTCCGTCTTGGTCGAGATCACGCTCGTCGGGCCGAGCACGTAGATCTTCGGCTGCTGATGGAAGGCCAGCGCTGCGCGCGTCTCGGGGGGGATTGCATCGCGGGTGACGTAGAGCACCGGATCGCCGGACTTCGCCGCCCAGCCCGCGGCGGGCATCGCGAACTCGGCGCGCTCGCCGGAGGCGATGACCACGGTGTCGCTGGGCTTGCCGACGGCCTTGGTCTGAAGCTGATCTATCGCGAGGGCCATGGCGAAGGGATTCCCCGGTACGACCTGAGCCGCCCGCAGTCCGCTCGGCGCCCCAACGCCGCCCACCCGGATCACCTGGGCGCCGCCGAGCTTCGAGGACCCCGTGGGCTTGAGTGCGCTCAGGGCGTCACGGGTCGCCTCGGGGATGGAGGACCCGTCCGTGAGCAGCACGGGGGCGCGAACCGTCGGGCTCATGAACACCGAGGCGGCCACTCCTGCCTGCCAGTCGCCACGGTCCACGAGGGTGATGGCTCGGGGGCGCGCGGATTGCAGCTCACCCGAGAACACCGCTTGCGCGACCCCCGCCGCGTTGGCGGTCGGGTCGCTGCCGCCCACCCGTGTGGTGTTCTTGGTGGCGAAAGCCGGAAAGCCAAGGGCGCTCCCCGCCTGCGAGTCGCTGCCCTTGCGTCCGATCACCGGCTTGCTGCCAGCCTGCGTGCTCTGTTCTCCACAGCCGGCCGCCGTGATCGCCGCGGCGGTGAGCACGAGCGCGACTCCTCGACGGTACATGGGGGCGGACCTTACCGGCCGCGCTGCGCGTGCAACGCCGGTGACGCAGCGCATCTGTCGTCCGCGGCGGCCAACCGACCGCCTCCCTCGGCTTGCCGCCTCCTCGCTACACTGGCCGCCGGTTGACTGGCCAGTCAACTCCCCGTGGCGGCCCGCCCGGGGATGCCGCGACCGGCTCGGAGCGCAGACTCGTGGACTTTCGCCTTTCAGACGCAGAGCTCGATTTCCAACGCCACTGCCACGAGTTCGCCTCCGAGGTGATCAGGCCGGCCGCCGCGGAGCACGACCGCGAGCAATCGGTGCCCTGGGAGGTGCTGCGTGAGGCCCGGCGGCGTGACCTCTATGGACTCGAGGTCGTGCAGAAGTTCGCATCCGAGGGCATATTCGCGGTGATCTACTCGGAGGAGATGCACTGGGGTTGTGCGGGCATCGCGCTGGCGCTCTCGGCCTCGTCCTTGGCGGCAGCCGGTATCGCCTCCTCGGGCACGCCCGAGCAGTTCGCGCACTGGATTCCGCAGTGCTACGGCGTCGGCGAGGACATCCAGCTGGGCGCCTATGCCGTGACGGAGCCCCAGGCGGGCTCGGACGTCAAGTCGCTGCGCACCACGGCCAGACGGGAAGGCGACGAGTGGGTGCTCAACGGGACCAAGGTCTTCATCTCAAACGGCGGCATCGCCGACGTCACCGTCGTGGTGGCCACGGTCGATCCCGAGCTGGGCCACCGCGGGCAGGCATCCTTCGTGGTCGAGAAGGACGTGCCGGGGTTCTCGCTGGGCAAGAAGGAGGACAAGCTGGGCATCCGGGCCTCCCAGACGGCCGAGATCGTGCTCGAAGACGTCCGCATCCCGCTCGACCAGGTGCTCGGGGGCATGGAGAAGCTCGAGCGCAGGCTGGAGCGCGCACGGTCCGGGGAGCGCGGCGGCAGGTCCAACGCGCTGGCCACCTTCGAGATTACGCGTCCGATGGTCGGTGCGGGGGCGCTCGGGATCGCCCGCGCCGCCTACGAGTGGACGCTGGACTGGCTGGAGGGCCGCGACGGGGAGGGTGGACCGGTGCTCGAGCAGCAGCGCGTCCAGCAGGTCCTCGCCGACGTGGCCACGGAGATCGAGTGCTCGCGCCTGCTCGTGCACCGTGCGGCATGGATGGGTCGCAGCGGCATCCCCATGACCGGTGGCCAGGGCTCGATGTCAAAGCTCAAGGCGAGCGATACTGCGATGTGGGCGACGACCGTGCTCATGGACCTGGTCGGGCCCGAGGCGTCGCTCAGCGAGCATCCGCTGGAAAAGCTGTTTCGCGACGCCAAGATCTTTCAGGTGTTCGAGGGCACGTCGCAGATCCAGCGACTCGTCATCTCGCGCATGCAGGTCGCTCAACGGCGACAGGAGCTCACGGAGGCGGCCGACATCCTCGCTGAGGTCGCCGCCCAGGGCGACAGCCACGTCGAGCGTGCGGCGGCCACCGTGGCCGGCAGCGCGGCTTGACCTTCTAACCTGCCCGGGCCATGGCAGAGCTCTCCCAGCGTAACCGCGTCACGATCGAGGTCGATCGCGAGCTCTGCTACGGGTTCGGTGACTGCGTCGACTCGCTGCCCGCCGTCTTCGACCTCGACGCCGAGGAGAAGGCGATCGTGCTCGACCCCGAGGCCGCGGGGATCGACGACCTCATCGAAGCCGCGCAGAACTGCCCGGTGGACGCCATCATCGTCACCGACGAGCATGGCGAGCAGCTCTACCCATAGGCCACCGCCCCGGCGCCGATCGGCACTCGGGCGCGATCATCTAGGCTTGCAGTCCGTTTTTCCACCTTCGTGAGGAGGAAGCCATGGCCGGCATCTCCGGGCGCATGTCCACTGTCATCAAGGCCAAGATCTCCAAGCTGCTCGATCGCGCCGAGGATCCCGGCGAGACGCTCGAGTACAGCTACCAGAAGCAGATCGAGATGCTGCAGAACGTCAAGAAGGGCATCGCGGACGTCGTCACCTCCAAGAAGCGCCTTCAGCTGCAAGGCCAGAAGCTCGAGCAGCAGGTCGTCAAGCTCGACACCCAGGCCCGCCAGGCGATGGCCGCCGGCAACGAGGAGCTCGCCCGCGCCGCGCTGGAGCGCAAGACACTCGCTCAGAGCGAGATGCAGAACCTCGATCCCCAGATCAAGGAGCTCGAGGGCCAGCAGGCGTCTCTGACCGAGAACGAGAAGAAGCTGCGCGCCAAGATCGACGCCTTCCGCACCAAGAAGGAGGTCATCAAGGCCCAGTACTCGGCGGCCGAGGCGCAGGTGAAGATCTCCGAGGCCGCCACCGGCGTCGGCGAGGAGATGGCCGACGTCGGCATGGCCATGCAGCGCGCGGTCGATAAGACCGAGGACATGCGTGCGCGTGCCTCCGCCGTGGAAGAGCTCGAGAAGGCGGGTACGTTCGAGGACATCACCCAGCTCGGCTCCGGCGAGGACGACATCGACCGCCAGCTCAAGGAGCTGACCTCCCAGAGCACGGTCGACGACGAGCTCGCGAAGATGAAGGCCGAGCTCGGGCCCGGCAGCGGAGGGTCCCCCGCGCTCGGCGCGGGCGAGAAGGCGAGTGAGTCCACGTGATCGTGCGCATCGCCACCGAGGCGCAGTACGAGCTGCCCGACGACCAGGAGGGGCCGCTCAACGAGCTTGACAACGGATTGGTAGCGGCTGTCGAATCGGGCGACGATGGCCACTTCCACGATCTCTTCAAGCAGATGCTCGAGCTCGTGCGCAGGGGGACTAAGGTCGACGGAGACGAGCTCACCGAATCCCACGTGATCCTCCCTCCGCCGGACATCTCGCTGGAGGAAGCCCGCGAAGAGTTCACCGGCGAGGGCCTGATCCCCGGATAGGTGGGCGGCGCGGGCGGTCCGTGGTGACGAGGCGGTTCGTGCCCCTTCCACCGTGCACCAACCCCCACCTCACCACCGACCCCCCCCCCCCCCCCCCAAAACCGGGATAAGGCCCGCGCCCCTGTACTCGTCGCGGGCGTCCTACAGCGAGATGTACGGCCGCGGGAGGGTGCCGGGG
>JBBSIW010000191.1:0-5358 GCA_038231895.1 Solirubrobacterales bacterium
CGGGCTGGCGCCGTACGGCGGTGCTCGCGAGTAGGCGCGGGATCGGGTCGATCGGCGTGCCGAAGTGGCGGACCTCAAAGTGCAGGTGCGGGCCCGTCGACCACCCGGTCGAGCCGACGTTTCCGATGCGGCTGCCGCCGTTCACGGCTTGGCCCTGCCACGCGGCGATGCTCGAGAGGTGGGCGTACCAGGTCTCGAAGCCGAGCCGATGCTTGACCACGACCAGGTATCCGTAGCCCCCGCTCGTCCAGCCGGCGAAGCCCACGACGCCCCGTCCGGCGGCTCCGATAGGCGTCCCGCTGTCGGCGGGGAAGTCGATGCCGGTGTGCTGACGACCGGCGACCCATCCGAAGTCGTCCCCGATCGCCACCCCGAGCGGGCGCAGGAAGCGCACCGGTCCCGCCGGCGCCGATTGCAGCTGCCTGTTTCTCAGGGCGCCCAGCGTCGAAGGCCCGGCGACGCCGTCCGTGGCGAGTCCTGCCGCGCTCTGGAAACTTCGCACGGCCACCGCCGTATTGGGCCCGAACCTGCCGTCAAGGCCCCCCGGGCCATAGCCGCGGCTGCTGAGCAGGAACTGGAGCGCGGCGACGTCCCACCCGCGCCGGCCCGTACGCAGGGGGCGAGCTCCCAGGCGCGGGCGACCTCGGCGCCCGAGGGCGCGGCGCGTCTGCGGGCCGGCGACGCCGTCGACCGCGAGGCGCTTACGTCGCTGAAAGCGTTGCAGCGCACGACGAGTCCCGGCGCCCGAGATCCCGTCGACGGGCCCCGGTGAGAAACCCACCTCACGGAGCGCCACTTGCAGCGCCGCTACGTTCGCGCTGGCCGCGGGTGCGGGATTCGACGCACCGGCGAGCCCGGCCACGGTCGCCGCGATGACCAGTAGAGCCCAAAGCCTGACGCGCGACACGTGCATCCGCATAGCGTCCCCTGCCGGACGTCGAACGCCAACGCGTGCGAGCGAGCTTGCAAGACGGCCGCGCTGCTGGTCGCTTTGACGCGAGGCCGCGGTCTGGCGCGAAGCGCTCTCCGCGGCGCCTCGTTACTGGGCGGCGGGAGGCGTGCCGCTCGCGTCCCCTTGAAGGCGGGAGAAGACCTTCTGACGGACCTGGGGCACGAGCCCCACCGCGGCGGCGCCGGCGGCCACGAGCCCGGCACCGGCGAGCACCCGGGCGCGGCGGTTGCGCTGCTGCTTCTCGCGCTCTGCGCCCACGGTCTGCACCACCTCTCGTGCTGCTTGCACGGCCTCCAGCAGGCGACGCTGGATCTGGCGGTCCTGCACCGCCTCGGTCTTGCGCTTCTTGTCGCGCGCGCGCCCATAGGCATCGCGCGAGGCGGCGAGCGCCCGCTCGAGGTTGGCCTGGACTTCCTGGTTCTCGATCAGGCGCTGGGCGTAGGGGCCCAACGCGGCTGCTCTATCAGCGACACTCATGTCTGGTCCTCCATTGTTGATGCTGGGCCCGCTGGGCTCGCGGCGGCGGCTCAGTTGTTGGGATAGGGATCCTCAGCGCTATCGCCGCCGGACAGCGTCTGCCATTCCCCGTTCGCGCACTCCGGGCACGGGGCAGGCTCTGGGTCGAGCCGAGCTGAGCTCGTGGCCGCAGCGGCTGCACTTGTGTGCCGGCTGCGACATCGCTGCCGGCTGGTACGAGTTCGGCCATGCTCTCCTCGCGATCTGTTCGTTGTGTGGGAAGGGCCTACTCGTCGGGCTCCGGGCGCTCCTCGCCCGGCCACGACCCTGTCAGCCGCAGAAAGCCCTGGCGGGAGCCGTGATCTACGAGGCCTTTCATGAGGCGAAAGACCGCGCCCTCGATCGCCAGCGCCGGTATGAGCTTTGCGAGCTCGATCTCCCGATGCTTGGGCTCCGGCGCCTCCTGGTCGTCGATGACGCCCCAGACGGCTTCGAACAGCTTCTTGGAGAGCATGCCGGCGACCATGCCAGCGCCAATGCTCACCGGCAGAAACAGGAACTTCACTTCGCCACCTCCCTCAGTCCTTCAGCTTGCGGGTGTCACGGGGCTCGACGAACGGCTCCTGCTCCGCTGGATGGCCGGCCTCGATCTGTCGCCCTCGCTCGCGCTCGGCGTTGACTTCGGCGCCCAGGAGGATGGCGATGTTGGATATCCACAGCCACACCAGGAACACGATGACGCTGGCCAGCGCACCGTAGGTCTTGTTGTAGGAGCCGAAGTTCGCGACATAGAACGCGAACGCCGCCGATGCGATGATCCAGACGAGCACACCGAGCAGGCCGCCCGGCGTGATGAAGCTGAACTTCGGGTGCTTCACGTTCGGCGAGAAGTAGTAGAGGATCGAGAACATGAAGCTCACGATCAGCAGCAGCACCGGCCACTTGGCGATGTCCCATACGGAGACGACGCTCGAGCCCAAGCCGACGAGGTTGCCGGCTTCCTTGGCCAGGCCGCCGGTCAGCACGACCGCCGCGGCGGTGATCGCCAGCAGCACCAGCAGCACCAGCGTGACACCCAGGCGCACCGGCGCCGTCTTCCAGATCGGGCGACCCTCGCCGATGTCGTAGATCGCGTTGGAGGCGCGCATGAAGGCGGCGACGTATCCTGACGCCGACCACAGCGCCGCGGCCAGGCCGATGACGAAGGCGATCCCAGCGGCCCCCTTGCTGTTCTGGAGGTTCATGATCGCGCTCGTGAAGATGTCCTTGGCTGCTCCCGGCGCGACCTTGCCCAGGTTGTCCAGGAGCGGCTTCGTGGCCGAGTCGCCGACGAGTCCGATGATCGACACCAGCGCGATGATCGCGGGGAAGATCGCCAGCACGCCGTAGTAGGTCAGCGCCGCGGCCCAATCGGTGAGGTTGTCCTCCTTGAACTCGCGGAGGGTCCGCTTGAGTAGTCCGCCCTGGGGGCCTGAGCCCCTTCCGGTGGACCCGTCTCGCGAGTCTTGCCGGGGCTGAGACTGGTCGCGCTGAGCCCCCGACTGGTTGAAGTAGCGGGCGCGTGCTTCCTCTGCCTTGCTTTTGCCCATGGGCCCTGTGCCTCCTGAGTAGCCGAACCGGTTAGCGCCCGCGCCTGCCGAGCAGGAATCCGACGAACAACGCACCGCCCACGGCGAGGGGCAGCGGGTTCTCCTTGGCCTTGGTGGTCACGGTGTGCGCGCCGCCTGAGGCCGACTCGGGACTCGCCTGCTTGGCCTTGCCGACCAGCTCCTGCTTCTTCGCCAGGGCGGTCTGCTTGAGGCCCTCGATCCTCTGCTGAGCCTGGGCCTTGACGTCGGCCTTCTCGGCGAGCGCTTCCACGGTCTCGCCCATCTCGCCGCGCGTGGCCTCGATGTCCTCGCGGATCTCCTCCGGCCCGCGGTTTTCGCTCTCCTCGTCTACGCCCTGCCCGACTTGGCTTTCGTCTTGGCCCATTGCACGTCCTCCTTCACGCTCTCGGTTGCCTGCTCAGGTGCGGGGGGTACGGCCTGGCTGACCTGCTTCTTGCCGGTCAACGCCAGTACGCCCGCGATCGCGCCGTACACCGCGGCCACGATCAGCGCCGCCAGCCAGCCGTCGACCGCCGTGGCCAGGGCGAGGATCGCGCAGGCGGTCAGGGCGCCGAAGGCGTAGACCGCGAACAGACCGGCCCCGCCGAACATCCCCGCGCCCAGCCCTGCGCGCTTGCCCTTCTGGGTGAGCTCTGCTTTCGCCAGCTCCATCTCCTGGCGAACGAGCGTGCTCGTCTGCTCAGACAGCTGCTTGAGAAGCTCGCCGACCGGACGATCGGCCAGATCCTCGCTTCCATCGCCTGGTGTCATGGCACTGCTCCTTTCTCGGGGTCCATGCCGCTACCGTACCCGCTACGCCCCAACCATCATGTGGTCGTGCGCCGCTCGGGCTCTGGGCGGCCAGGCCTTCGACGTGTAACGACCGAACGCTTGATGAAAAAGTTACGCGGCGAAGATATGTAACCGGCGGGACGGCAGCTCGGTCCCAGTGAGCGGATGATCCGTGCTGAGAGCCAAGTTGACGAAGCGGGCGCGCGCCGGCCCTTCCACCGCCGATGGCGCCGCTAGCTTCCCTCCCCAGGATGGACCCCGATCGCGAACTCGTAGCGCGCACGCTCGCAGGTGAGCTCGCCGCGTTCGAGCGCTTGGTCGAGCGCCATCGCGACATCGTGTTTCGCGTCGTGGCAAGGATCGTCGGCGTCGAAGAGGCCGAGGACGCGGCTCAGGACGCTTTCCTCCGCGCGTTTCATCGTCTCGACCGCTTCCGCGGCGAGGGGACGTTTCGTTCCTGGCTGCTCCAGATCTCACACAACGCCGCGATCAATGCGCTGGAGCGTCGCCGAGCGGAACCGGTGGACCCCAACGAGGAGAGCGCCGCGCCGACCAGGGCCATCCTCGCTCAGCCCACTCCGGTCGATCGGCTCGAGGCGCGCGAGCGCGCTCAGCGCCTCACCGGGAAGCTGCAGTCCCTCAGTCCGGCGCACCGAACCGTGTTGGTGCTGCGCGACGTGGAAGGGCTCAGCTACGAGGAGATCGCCAGCATCACCGAGGCGCCGCTCGGCAGCGTGAAGGGCAGGCTCCACCGCGCGCGGGGGGAGCTGATCGAGCTGCTGCGCAGGAACACGTATGACTGGGAGCTTCCGCGATGAATGACGACCCCACGCCCCGGGATGCCCTCACCCCCGCTGAGATGCGGCTGCGCGAGCATCTGGAGGTGCTGCGCGAAACCGCGCCGCAGCCCGACCCGTCCTTGATCGAGCGAGTGGGGCGCGCCACCCGGTGGCAGCGCGCTGTCCGCGCTCCGATGCGCGCGGCGGGCATGCTGGCGGCGGCACTGGGGGAGGGGATCGGGTTGGCCCTGGGCGCTCGGAGGGGAAGGCGTCGGTGACCATTCCCTTCGCGGGTGTGCTGGACCGCGCCGGCGAGGCGCTTGGCGCCTTCCTGCCGCGCCTCGGGGGCGCGCTGCTCCTGCTCGCGGTCGGCGCGCTTATGGCCCGGCTGCTCGGGCGACTGCTGACGCGGGGTCTGCGCGGCGCCGGCATCGATGGGCTCGCGGAGCGTTGGGGGGTTCACGACGTCATCGAGCGCATCGGGCTCGAGCGCTCACTCGCGCGGTTGCTCGGGCGGGCCGTCCGAATCGCCCTGACGCTCGTGGTGCTCTTCGCGGCCCTGTCGCTGCTCGGCCTGCAATTCCTGAGCCAATCGCTCAACCAGGCTGTCCTCGCCCTCCCCAAGCTGTTGATCGCCGCGGGGCTCCTGCTCGCCGGCGTCGTGCTGGCCGGGCTGGTGCGCTCGCGTGCCGATCGTCTCGCCTACCAGCTCGACCTTCCGATCCCATTGGGGCAGGTCGCCCAGATCACCGTCATCGCGGTGTTCGCGGTGACGGCGGCGGCGCAGATC
>JBBSIW010000192.1:0-5314 GCA_038231895.1 Solirubrobacterales bacterium
ACAAGAGGGTGGGGAAGAGCGGGTCGCACCCGGGCCGCTCCACGGCTCGCGTGACGCGCCCTGCGAGCGCTTCCGCCGCGGCAATCGTGTCGCCGCGTGCCGCAACTCGTACGGAACCTGACTCAAGTGGATATCCCCTTGCGAACATACGTTCGAGTGCGGTGGAACAATCTCACGACCGACGCCGAGGCGTCACGCCAGCTGCCCGGCTACCGCGACGAGGCCGTCGTGCGCACCTTCAATGCGCCCGAGGCACTGGACGTGCGCTTCTACGAGGTCCGCGCCCGCAGTGCGCTCAATCGGGTCCCCAAGCAGTCGCAGATGCCGTTTCGCTGGACCATCAACCCGTACCGGGGCTGTACCCATGCGTGTGGTTACTGCTTCGCTCGACCCACGCACAAGTACCTGGACTTCGGCGCCGGCCGCGACTTCGAGCGCGAGATCGTCGTCAAGGTCAACCTTCCCGAGGTCCTGCGCGCCGAGCTCGCGCGTCCGTCCTGGCCGCGCGAGCACGTAACCCTGGGAACCAACACCGACCCGTATCAGTGGGTCGAGAAACGCTACGAGCTGATGCCGGAGATCTGGCGGGCGCTCCGCGACTCGGGCACACCGTGCTCGGTCCTCACGAAGTCGCCGCTCCTGCTGCGCGACCTCGCGCTGTTGCAAGAGCTCGCGGAGTCGGTGGACTTCACGGCCAACCTGTCGGTGCCGACGTTGGATGAGAAGGTCTGGCGGGCGACCGAACCGCACACGCCCCATCCGCGTGCACGCTTGGAGGCGGTCGGCGAGCTCAATCGGGCCGGCATCCCCACCGGGATCCTGATCGCGCCGCTGATGCCGGGCATCAACGATGCGCCCGAGCAAGTCGACCGAATCCTCGAGCTGGCCGCAGAAGCAGGGGCGGTCCATGTCACCGGGCTGGCACTCCACCTGCGGGGCGAGGTGCGCGGCCTCTTCTTCGACTGGCTGCGCGCAGAGCGGCCAGACCTCGTTGCGCGCTATGAGGCCGTCTATCGGAGGAGCGCCTACGCGCCCGTCGCCGAGCGCCGCCGCTTGGCCGCTCTGGTCAGAATTCCTTCGGCCGGGTCCGGAGGGCCCGGCCGGCTGATCGCCGAGCCCGCTCGGGACGAGCGCCCGCCGCCTCCGCACCAGCCCGCCCTGTTCTGAACCGCAGGGGCGGCGCCCCGCCGGGCGGCTCCGCAGAAAATCGAAAGGCGACCGGATCCTTCCGGTCGCCTTTCACGCCTTCCGTGACATCCACACACCAGCGTGAGCGGCCCGAAGGCGTCGTGCCGGCAACTCCGCTCCGGCCAGAACAGTGGCGCCCACAAGCGCGGCGCGCAATCGAACACTCGTCTAGCGCCTTCCGCGCCGGGGAGGCCAGGGTCTCAGGCCTGTGCCCGGACGAGCAAGCGCTCCTCGCCGGACAGCGTCTGGCTGGTCGCCCCCGTGATCTCGACATCGACCAAATTGCCCGCCTCCGCTCGGCCGGTGAAATTGACGACCTTGTTGTGGCGCGTGCGGCCGCGGAGACGCTGCGGATCCTTTCGCGACGGCCCCTCCACCAGGACCTCCATGGTGCGACCCACGAAGCGCTGCGCGCGCTGCGCCGCCCGCCGCTGCACCACCTCGACGAGGCGGTTCATGCGGGCAACCTTGGCGTCGTGCGAGGTCTCGTCGGCGAGGATGGCGGCGTCGGTGCCTCGGCGCGGGGAGTAGATGAAGGTGAAGGCGCCGTCGTAGCCGACCTCCTCGACCAGTTCGAGGGTCTGCTCGAAGTCCGTCTCGGTCTCCCCCGGGAATCCCACGATGATGTCGGTTGTCAGGGCGCAGTCCGGTACGTGCTCACGGATGAGAGCGACGCGGTCGAGGTAGCGCTCGCGACTGTAGGTGCGGCGCATCGCCTTGAGCACGCGCGAGGACCCGGACTGCAGCGGCAGGTGGATGTGCTCGCAGACGGCCGCAAGATCCACGTGAGCGCGGATGACCTCCTCGCGCATGTCCTTGGGATGGGGGCTCGTGTAGCGGATGCGCTCGATGCCGGGCACCCCATCGATGGCGGCGAGAAGCTCAGCGAAGCCCACGCGTGAGTCCCGCGGCAGATCACGGCCGTAGGAATTGACGTTCTGGCCCAAGAGCGTGAGCTCGCGCACACCGTCGTCCGCCAGCCGCCGCGCCTCGGCCAGCAGCTCGTCGGGAGGACGGCTCACCTCGCGGCCGCGGGTGGAGGGCACGATGCAGTACGCACACGCACAGTTGCATCCAACACTGACTTGCAACCAGCCCTGGTACTCGCGCGAGCGCTTGTCGGGCAGCCGCCCGGTGAACCCCTCGAACTCGAAGTATCCCTGGGCGCCCAGCGAGTCGGTCGTCAGGAACTCGGCGAGCTTATGGACCTGGCCGGGCCCAAAGGCCACGTCGACGTGCGGAAAGCGCCGGAAGACCTCCTCCTTGACCGACTGGGCCCAGCACCCCCCGACGCCGACGATCACATCCCCACGCTGTGCCTTGATCCGCTTGGCTTCGCCGAGGTGTGACACGAACCGCTCGTCCGCTTTCTCACGGATCGAACACGTGTTGAACAGGATGAGGTCGGCGTCATCGCGCGCGCACGCCTCGCTGTATCCAAGCGACTCGAGCATTCCCTTCATCCGCTCGGAGTCGTGCTCGTTCATCTGACAGCCGAAGGTCGTGAGGTGGTACCGGCGCATGGCTGGCAAGCCTAGCGGCGAAGACCGTTGGCGCCAGCCAGGGCTGGCACCTCGTCACTTCGCGTACTCAATGGACCGGGACTCGCGGATCACCGTGACCTTGATCTGCCCCGGATACTCCACCTCGCGCTCGATCTCACGGGCGATCTCGTGGGAGAGCAGCACCGCTGCGTCGTCGTCGACGTCACCGGGAGCCACCATCACGCGGATTTCGCGACCCGCCTGCATCGCGTAGACCTTGTCCACTCCCCCGTGGCGTTCCGCGATGTGCTCGAGGTCACGCAGGCGCTTGACGTAGTGCTCCAACGACTCTCCGCGGGCCCCCGGCCGGGCACCCGAGAGGGCGTCGGCGGCCTGGACGATCACGGCCTCGACGGTCTGGGGCTCGACCTCGTTGTGGTGCGCCTCCATGGCGTGAGCAACGGATTCCGGCTCACCGTGCTTGCGGGCGAGATCGCCGCCCACCAATGCATGTGGCCCCTCGATCTCGTGCGAGACCGCCTTGCCGATGTCGTGCAGGAGCGCGGCGCGGCGCGCCGTCTTGACGCTGGCTCCGAGCTCGGCCGCCATCAGCCCGGCCAGGTGTGACACCTCGACGACGTGGGCGAGCACGTTCTGCCCGTAGGAGGTGCGGTACTTCAGGCGGCCGAGCAGGGCGACCAGGGCGGTGTCCAGCGCCTGCACGTTGGCCTCGAGCACGGCTGTCTGTCCGGCCTCGAGCAGATGGCCATCCAGCTCGGACTTGGCCTGCTCGTACATCTCCTCGATCCGCGCCGGGTGGATGCGCCCGTCCTGGAGCAGCTTCTCGAGGGTCATCCGCGCGACCTCGCGCCGGACGCCGTCGAACCCCGAGAGCACCACCGCCTGGGGAGTCTCGTCGATGATGAAGTCGATCCCCGTGAGGTTCTCCAGGCAGCGGATGTTGCGGCCCTCCCGGCCGATGATTCGCCCCTTCATGTCGTCGCCGGAGAGCTGAATGACCGAAACGGTCGTCTCGGCGGCATGGGTTGCCGCCAAGCGACCCATGCACACCGAAAGGAGGTTGCGGGCTCGCTGCTCGGCCTGGAGCCTGGTCTCCTCGTCCACGGCGCGCAGCACCTTCGCCTGGTCGTGGCGGGCCTGGTCCTCAACTTCCTTGAGCAGTACCTGCTTGGCCTGAGCGCTGCTCAGTCCCGCGACGCGCTCGAGGCCGCGCAGCTGATCGCGTTTGTGCTCCTCCAGAAGGTCACGCTGGCGATCGAGCTCGCGTTCACGGTCCTCGAGCCGCTGCTCGCGCCGAGCGAACTCACCGAGCTTGGCGTCGATCGCCTCCTCCTTGGAGATCACGCGCTCCTCGATGCGAACGATCTCGCTGCGTCGCTCCAGGAGGTCGGCCTCGAGCTCGGCCGGCGCGGATGCCTGCCCGCGGCTTTCCGGCGAGCCGTCGGCGCGCGGTGCCGAGTAGCGGCCGTAGAGCACGGCAGCCGCCATGAAGCCGGCCGCCACGAGCGCTGCCGCGATTACGATTGCCATGGTCGTTCCTCTCCGGGGCCGGCGCGGCCGGCCCGGTCGTTGGCTTCTCACTTCAGCGTCGGACCCGGCCGCGTGAGGAACACGAGCCACGGCGGCTCGCGCCGCCACTCAGCGTTACGGCGTCAGTTGTGTGGTCGGGGGATGGCGTGCCGGAGTCGATGACCCGAAGCCACGGGATGGAGTGCGGTCAACATCTGAGGACTGGTGTGCTCAAAAAACGTTCGTTTGCGGGAGTTTCACGGCCTCGAGGGCCAGATCTTTCGCTCCGTGGATCGTAGTACGGGCCGGGCGGCCACGCAAACGAACGCGGGTTCGCACGGCATCAGGAGCCGTGGACCCCCCGTCCGCTGTGCAGCCTCAACGCGTCGTGAGCGAGCTCGAGCTCATAGCCCCGCCGCACAAGCAGACCCAGCGCTCGGTTGCGCCCGCGGTCATCGCGCGGCGGCTCGGGAAAGCGGCGCTCGAGGAGGTCAAGCGCAGCTTACAGCTCGTTCCCGGGTCCCAACTCGACCAGTGCACCAGCCACCAGCTCGCGGGAAACGCCGAGCTCCCCCAGCCGCCGCTCGATGCGCTCGGCTCCCCAGAGGTCCAGCGAGCGCCGATCGGCCGCAAACCGCTCGGCGAAGCGGGCATCGTCGAGGTAGCCCTGCTCGCTGAGCGTGGCGATCACAGCGGTGGCGACGGTCTCCGGCACGCCGCGCCCTTCGAGATGAGCATGCATCTCAGCCACTGTGCGATCGCGCCGCCCCAGATGCTGGTAGGCGAGTCCGAGGGCGCGATCGAGCTCGTCCGCGCTCAGGCGGCCTGCTCCTCGATCGCCGGGTCGGCGTCGACCAGCGCCACCGGGGCATCACTGTCGATCGGCTTCACGCCGTCGCGATCGATGCCCAGCGCCTCATAGACCTTTGACTCGATCTCCGCTGCCATCTCGGGATGCTCCTGCAGATAGACCTTGGCGTTGGCGCGGCCCTGGCCGATCCGCTCCTCGCCATAGGAGAAGAACGAGCCCGACTTGGTGACGACGTTGTGCTCGATGCCGAGATCGAGGATGCAGCCCGCGGACGAGACGCCCTTGCCGAACTCGATGTCGA
>JBBSIW010000193.1:0-5244 GCA_038231895.1 Solirubrobacterales bacterium
CGCCGTCCAGCAGTACACCCCCGGCTGAGCCCCAGGGATCAGCAGGCCGCTGGCCAGCACAGCAGAGAACACTTCCCGGACGTGATCACGCCTCCTCCAGGGGACAAGCGGGCGTCAGGGTTGGCGCTCGCCACGCGCCCGCTACGGACGAGGAGGGAGCATCGGCGACGCCGTCGGCCGGACTCTCGCTTCTTCCGGGGCGATGCGGGAGCCGACAAAGTCGCCAGCTGCGTGCTCAGACGTCGTCCAAGGGGGGCGCGCCGGACTTGACGGCTGACGCGCCCGCTCACCTTGGAACGCGCAGCGGCTGATCGGCCGCCGGGAGCGGCTGGTGTCCCGTTGGAGGGTCCCCCTACGCGCGTCCATCTCAGATGAGTGATTCCATGTCGAGAAGCTCTGGCCGGCTCCGCTCACCAGGTGAAGGGCCTCGACAGGCGGCCCACGACACCAGGAGACCACCATGCCCAAGTACCTGCTCCTCAAGCACTACCGTGGCGGCCCGGAGCCGCACCATCCCTTCCCCCCGATGGACCAGTGGGCCCCCGAGGACGTGGAGGCGCACATGGCCTTCCTCAGGCACGTCAGCGAGCTGCTGAAGGAGAACGGCGAGTACATCGACGCGCAGGCGCGCACCTGGGTGCGCTACGGCGGCCCGAACGCCGCGCCCGTCACCACTGACGGCCCGCTGCCCCGAGACCAGCGATCTCGTGGCGGGCTGGTACATGATCGACGTCGAGTCCCACGAGCGCGCGGTCGAGCTCGCGGCCTACGTCTCCTCCGAGCCCGGCCCGGGCGGGGAGCCGCTGTACGAGTGGATCGACGTCCGGGAGGTCATGTCGGAGGCGCCCTCGGACGACTGACCCGGCGTGATCGACGAGCCGACGCGACGGCTATACGAGGGCGCGCTACGCGCCCTCGTCCCCGGGTGCTTACGGGCCTGGTACGCCGGGGCGAGGACTTCGATGCCGCCGAGGACGCGCTGCAGGAGGCGCTGCTGGAGGCGCTGCGGGTGTGGCCCGAGCACCCGCCGCGCGACCCGCGCGCGTGGTTGGCGACGGTCGCGCCCCGGCGGCTCGTCGACGCCGGCCGCAGCGAAGCCGCCCGTCACCGCCGCGAGGATGTGGTGTACGCCGAGCCGCGGCCCGCCGACACCGAGGAGGGCGACGACACCCTCTTCCTGCTCTTCTGCTGCTGTAACCCCGACCTCGCGCCCCTCCCAGGTGGCGCTGACCCTGCGCGCCGTCGGCGGCCTCAGCACCCGGGAGATCGCCGACGCCTTCTACGTTCCGGAGGCGACGATGGCGCAGCGGATCAGCCGGGCGGAGGTCGCGATGGTGGAGACCCCGGACGGCCACGGACGGCTCGAGCTGACGAAGTTTCACGCCCCGTCGGGCTGGGGCGGCGACCGGCACGCGCCGGCGAATACCCCGGGCATCCGCCATGTCGCTTTCGCAGTCGATGACATCGACGCCGTCGTCGCTGGCTTGCGAGCCCGCGGCGCGGAGCTCGTTGGCGTGGTGGAGCGCTTCGAAGACAGCTATCGGCTCTGCTACGTCCGCGGCCCGGAGGGGATCATCGTCGAGCTCGCGGAGCAGATCGCCTGAGGGCTCCGGCCCGCCGCCAACCGCCTCGCCAGCGTCAGTGGTCGTCCCGAGGAGGATCCTTCAGCGGGACGAGGCTCGGCGCGACTGTCGATGAGAATCGTATGCCCAGCGGTCTCACGGCATGAGAGCATCGTCGACCGCACGTAATGCAGGAGGACGACCCGATGGACTGGACGCTGGAGCTGGTGATGATCCCCGTGACAAACATCGATCGAGCCAAGGCCTTTACACCGAGCAACTCGGCTTCAGCGTCGACCACGACACCGTCATCAGCGCCGGGGAGCGCCTTGTTCAGCTGACCCCTCCCGGCTCAGCCTGCTCAATTGCGATCGGCACCGTTCGCCCGTCGACGGGCGGCGTCGACATGCTGCCGGGCGCCATCCAGCACCTGCAGCTCGTCGTCTCCGACCTGCCCGCAGCGCATGCCGAACTCGTCGAACGGGGCGTGGATGCGAGCGACATTCAGGTCTATGACGAGGGCTCGCTCCGCGTCTACCGCCAGTACGACAGGCTCGACAAGGTGGGATTCGTCTTCTTCAGCGATCCGGATGGCAACGGCTGGGTCGTGCAACAGATCTCCAGCCGAGGCCAATAGCGACGCGCAGTCCGAAGGGCAGAACTCGGCGAGCGTCACGGAATCAGATTGCCGTGTCGTAAGCCGACCGTGTTGTAAGCCGAACCTTCAGCGGGCGTCCCGCAAGCCGAATCCGTCACTGGGGACGCCAAGACACGTGTATCGTCATCATTCGATGCCAATCGACGTGCCTGGAGGCCGCCGTGAGAACTACGCTTGCGTTGGATGATGACCTTGTACTGGAAGCACAGCGCCTGACGGGAACCAGTGAGAAGAGCGCGTTGGTTCGTCAGGCCCTGCGGGCATTGATTGAACGCGAAAGCGCTCGGCGCCTGTCGCAACTGGGAGGTAGCGAACCTGACGCGAAAGCGATCCCGCGCCGGCAGGCCACGCCTGCGTGATCCTCGTCGACACCTCGATCTGGGTCGACCACCTTCGCGTAGGCGATCCGAAGCTCGCCGCGCTTCTCCACGACGGCCAGGTACTTACCCACCCGTGGGTGATCGGCGAACTCGCACTCGGCCAGCTCTCTCGTCGCAGCGAGATCCTCGGGCTCCTCCGAAACCTCCCGCAAGCGAAGGCTGCAACAGACGCCGAGGTCTTGGACCTGATCGAGAACCAGCAGCTGTTCGGACTCGGCATCGGTTACGTCGACGCGCATCTGCTGGCCGCGACGATGCTGACAACAGGTGCAGCCTGTTGGACGCGAGACAAGCGACTCGCTGCCGTCGCCGTCCACCTCGGGCTCACCAGCGACGAGATGCCCAAGCCTGAATGAGCTGCGGTCGTCGTCCCGCAGTGGGATCCGTCTGCGGCACAGGCGGCGCTTGCTGGCATCTTCGGGGATACTCGGCCGATGCGAGTGATCGGATCCTGCCGGGAGCCGCAGTGACGAGCTTGCAGCCCGAGCTGTGGGTGGATCGCGCCGCGGCAGCCGTCGCGTTCTACAAGACGGCGTTCGGCGCGACGGTGTTGCACCGTGTCGGAGAGGGCGACGACATCGTCGCCCAGCTCGCCGTCGGGGAGGCGGCGTTCTGGGTGGCGGCGGCGAGTCCGACGATGAAGCGGCTAAAGCCCGCACACGATTTGGTGGCGCGACGAGCCGGACCTTACTCGTCGTCGAGGACCCCGACGCGGTGGTCGAACGAGCCGTGCAGGCCGGCGCGACCAAGACCGCTGCGGTCGGCGAAGAGCACGGTTGGCGCTTGGGGCGCATCGTGGACCCATTCGGCCATGAGTGGGAGATCGGCAAGCCCGCAGGCCCTGGCCGCCGCTGACGCGGGCTCGCCGCGTTGTTTGCAAGCCGATCCGTGACTGCGACGAGCCCAGGTCAGGAGGCGGGCGTACCGCGTGTACGTGATGCCGCTGCCGAAGGCCTTCGCTTCGAGCAGCCTCAGCCCGGGGGACTCGAAACCGTCGGGGAAGAGCCGACGGCCGCGGCCCTGCACGACGGGATGGACGAACAACCGATACTCGTCGACCAGGCCAGCCTCGATCATCGCGTGGCACAGCGTGATGCTGCCGGTGAGCACGATGTCCTTGCCGGGCTGGTCTTTCAGCGAACGGATCTCCTCGACAGGGTCACCGGAGAGGACCGTGGAGTTCTGCCACTGCGGGTCGGTCATCGTCGACGAGACGACGTACTTCTGTACCTGGTTGAGGTACTCGCTGATGCCGGTGGAGTCGTCGGATTGTTCGGGCCAGTAGCCGCGTAGATCTTCGAAGGTCCGCCGGCCAGCGAGAAACCCGTCCGCCTCGCTGTCCTGGCGGCGTAGCTCGGCGAGCAGGGCCGAGTTGTCCACGTCGCCCTGACCCTGAGGGTCGAACCAGTCTCCCAGCATCTCGATCGAGCCGTCGACGGTGATGTTCTGGGTGATCGCGAGGGTACGCACGTGGGGCCTCAATTCTTAGTGTCCATGGGTTCGTCGGATCTCCAGATGAGACTACGGGCGCGCTTGAAACTCATCGGTCAGCTGGCCAAACCCGAGGGGCACTGTCCCGCAAGCCGATCCTCAGCCGGGGACGCCTTCGAGGCACGCGGCGCACCGACAGATCGATTGCTGGCCCCAACTCGGTCGCCCGCACGCCGAGGGCTAGCATGCTTCACTCACTGCGTCCGAACTGCTCGGGGAGATTTGCGATGGCCGCCACCGCGCCACATGTGTCAAGGACACGAAGCTCGACAAGCGTGGGCGTGATCTGCCTCCTCGCTGGCGCCCTGTTCGGGCTGATGTCGGTCTACTCGAACAGCCGGGAGACGTGCGCCGTATGGGTTCTGGTCGCGCTGGTCTTCGCGTTCGCGGCCGGATTCCTTTTCCGCCCAGCGCGGTCGATGAGCTACGGCGAGGACGCTCCTCAGCGTCAGTAGGATCCTCTACCGCAATACCGAGTAGGTGAATCGGAAGGCCCGTGTAGGGGGAGCGCCCCCCGCAAGGCGGTCATCGCGGGGCGGGCCTGGCTCTTTGGTGTCGGATGGGCACGGTGTCGACAGCGTGCGCCCGTTCTCAGAGCCGGGACCACTCCTCCCTGGCATCGGGGATCGCCTCATCGCCGAGCCGTCGCCGCGGCGGGGCGAACTGCTCGAGCCGGTGCGGTGTGGGTGTTGCTCCTTGTATGGGCTGAGGCGGCGCACGGCGGCTGTCACAGCACGGTGAGCCATCTCGTCTGCCCTGGTGAGAGACCCGAAAGGAGACGACCATGAAGATCTTCCTCGCAGGAGCAACAGGCGCACTTGGCCGCCAGCTGCTCCCCCTGCTCGTGCAGTGCGGCCACGACGTCACCGGCATGACCCGCACCGAGGCCAAGCAGCAGCTGGTTCAGGAGCTGGGCGGGCGCCCGGTGGTCGCCGACGCGCTCGACCCCGGGTCGGTGGCCGACGCCGTGGCTCGGGTCGGGCCCGACGTGATCGTGCACCAGCTGACCGCGATCCCGCACGCGCTCGACATGCGTCACTTCGCGCGTGACTTCGCCCAGACCAACCGGTTGCGCACCGAAGGCACGGATCACCTGCTGGCCGCCGGCCGCGCCGTGGGCGTGCGCCGGTTCGTGGCGCAGAGCTACGCCCCG
>JBBSIW010000194.1:0-5233 GCA_038231895.1 Solirubrobacterales bacterium
AACCCGTGGGCGGTGACGCCGCGCTCGATCACCTCGATGGACTTCCTGCGCCAGCCCGACGTCCTCGCCTCCTTCCTCGCCGCAGCACAGCGTCTGGAGCGCGGCCACGCGCTGACGTGGGACCTGCTCGTCGTCGACGAGGCGCACAACCTTGCGCCAATGGGCTTCAGCGAACGCTCGGACCGGGCCAAGATGCTCGGCGAGGTCGCCCAGCACGCCGAGCACCGTCTGTTCCTCACGGCGACGCCGCACAACGGCTTCACGGCGAGCTTCTCCGGACTGCTCGAGCAGCTCGACCCGGTCCGCTTTCGCCAGACGAGTGAGCTCAACGACTCCGAGCGCCGCCAGGTCGACCTCGTCATGGTGCGCCGGCTGAAGTCCGACCTCAACGCGCGTGCTGAAGGTCGTGGCGAGGTACCCCCATTCACGAATCGCGAGGTCGACGGTGTGCCGTTCACGTGGACGCCCGAGGAACTGCGCGTTGTCGAGGCGCTGCGCGAGTACCGCCGAGCCGGAAACGCCGTCCTCGCGACGCTCGGACATCGCGAGCGCAGCGTGGGGCGGTTCGTATTCTCGCTGCTCACCAAGCGGCTGCTGTCATCTCCCTACGCCCTCGCACGAACGTGGTGGAGGCACATCGAGGGCTACGCGGACGCGGCCTCGCTCGACGAGGCCGCCGCTGCGCAGGTACGCGCCGAGACACAGACCGCGGACGACGAAGAGAAGGCCCGGCGCGAAGAGGACGTCGCCCGCCAGGGCGCCGCATGGCTCAGCCGCCACGAACGTGCGCTTCGTGCCGCGCGAGAGGAGGTCAGCGCCGCGCTGTCCGAGCTCGGCTGGAGCCCGGACATCGCCGAGCAGCCGATCGACCCGACCACCGTCACGGCTGAGACGTCGTTTCCCCCCGACGGCAAGTGGGAGGCGATGCGCGCCTGGCTGGACGGGCGACTGCGTGCGGACGGCGCGCTAGCTGACGAGGAGCGTGCGATCTGGTTCACCGAGTACAAGGACACACTCGACTACGTCGCCGCCCGCCTCGCCGTCGAGGGCATTCGCTCGCCCCAGGCGCGGACCTTGTTCGGCGGCTCGTCGCTGGTCGAGCGCGCCGAGGTCCGCGAGGCCTTCAACGACGCAGACGACCCGATACGCCTGCTCCTCGCCACCGACGTGGCTGCCGAGGGCCTCAACCTCCAGACCTCCTGCCGGTATGTCGTGCACTACGAGGTGCCGTGGAACCCCATGCGGCTGGAGCAGCGCAACGGGCGCCTCGACCGCCACGGCCAGGCGCGCGACGTCACCGCCTTTCACTTCACCTCCGACGAGGACGAGGACGTCAAGTTCCTCGACTACGTCGTTCGCAAGGTCGACAACGTCCGCAATGACCTGGGCAGCGTCGGCGAGGTCATCGACCGCGGCCTCGAGGAGCGATTCGCCGCCGAGGAACTGACCACGGGTGAACTCGACCGGCGCGTCGAACTGTTACGCGAGAACGCGGCGCAGCACACCGACATGCCCGACACCGAAGAATCGATCGACGAGCGGGCTGGAGATCGCGCCGCAGCGGTGCTCGATGAGACGGCCGCGGCGCTTCGCATCGACCCGCAGCGCTTGGAACGGCTCCTGCGAGTGGGGGTCCAGCTCGATCAGGGGGACGTCGAGGCCACTGGAGACGGGGCGCTCGCCCTGCGGCGCATCCCGCCGGAGTGGCAGCGCACGGTGGACTCGTCGCTGCGCCTCGACCGACGTGGCGCGCGCGGGGCCCTTCCGCGGCTCGTGTTCTCCTCCGACGCGGTGATGGAGGCGACCGGCGGCGGACGTCGCGTCTACCGCGAACGACCCGATACCCGGCTGATGCGTCTCGCGCACCCCGTTATGCGCCGGGCGACCGGAACGCTGCGCCGGCGGCTATGGGAGCCGCGGCCCGATCTGCGCCGGTTCACGATCGCGGCCCACGCCGACGTGGCGGGCCCGACGCTCGTGATGCCGAGTCTGCTCGCCATCGCCAACGAGCTGCGCGAGCCGCTCCATGCCGAGCTGGTCGAAGTCGCCCTGCACATCGACGGTGAGGATGCCGTCCCGGCCGATGCTCCTGTGGCGGATCCCACTGCAATCGATGGCGCGGCGGTCGACGGGTGGCGCCTCTGGCTCGAGGAGCGCTGGGACGAGCTCGCGGAGCGTCTCGCCGACGCCTGCGACCAACGCGAGGCCGAGCTGCACTCGCGTGCCGAGGAACTGCTGCCCGCGGCGCTCAAGGAGGGACGCAGCTACCAGGACAAGCTGTTTAAGACCCGCCTACGGGAGCTCGACGACGAGCGTGGTGAGGCCGGCAGGACGCGGCTCCGTCGCCAGATCGAGAAGTTGGAGGAGACGACGCAGCAGCTGACCTTCGATCCCGAGCTGCGGCACGAGCGCGAGGAGGAGCTGCGGAGCTTGCGCGACCAGCTGGAAGGAGAGGAGTACCGCCGCGTCGAGGAACGCCGCGAACGGCTGCGAGCCCGCATCGAGCGTGAGCGCGAACAGCTTGTTGGCGACGTCCTCCCGCGCCGATTCACGTTGGCGCGGTGCACGCTCACGCCGGTCGCCGTCTCCCTGCTCGTCCCGGAGGGCTCGACCCCGTGACTGCCCTGCGACACGAGTGGTGGGGCGAGCTGCGCCACGGCGGGATGCTCGTCGCCCCACAGCTCCTCGACGAGCTGCTGCCCGAGCTGCCGTCGCTCGACGAGCAAGCCTACGATCGGCTGCGCGCCGCTTGGCTCAAGCTCGACGCCGCCCTGCATGGCGGAGGTGAGATCGACAGGCCCGACGCGCGTTTGCGAGTGAGGTGCTCGAAGGGTTCTTGGGTCTGAGCGGCTGGCAGAAGGCCTCGGCAGTCGGCGACCAGTTCAAGGCGACCGCCGTCACCGGCGAGCCTCTTCGCCCCAACTGGGTGTTGCCCAACTCCGACGGCGACGGGGCGTTGGTTGCGGTGTCCTTCGACTCCAGCGATACCGTCGGGCGCGGGCGAGGCGTCCGGGCACACGCCCGACTCGTCGAGCTGATGCGCGCGACCGGCGTGCCGCTCGGCCTGCTCACCAACGGTCGTCAGTTCCGCCTCGTCCACGCTGGGCCGGACTACGACGCCTGGGCCGAGTGGGACGCCCAGACCTGGTTCGACGAAAGCGAAGGGCGGGAAACGCTCCGCGGGTTCGCCGCCCTCGCGGGCACCGACGATGCAGAGACGTCCACCGAGCGCCTGGAACGCCTGATCGACGCGATCCGGGAATCCCGGACCCGCCAGGGCGACCTCGCGCAGGTCCTCGGCGAGCAAGTCCGCCAGGGGGTCGAACTGCTGGTCCGAGAAATCGACCACGCACTCGACCGAGACACAGGACTGCACGATGCGGTCTGGACCGACCCGGCGGGTGGACATCGCCTGAGCGACGATGAAGCGCTTGGCGCGATCTACCAGGCGGTAGATCAGTCGAGGGTCCTCCGGAGGTCGCGGCGGTCGCCCGACCCCAGCAGGTCGAAGGGTGTGTGGTCAGGCGGCGGCCTCCAGGACGAGGGGCTGGTTGGTCGCGGCGGCCCATAGGAACCCGGCGAGTTCTCGGGCGACTGCGACGGTCGCGACGGTGGAGCGTTTGCCGTGTTGGGTGAGGTGCTTGTAGCGGCGGTGCAGGCGGATCTGTGCTTGCCAGGCGCGCTCGTCGGTGTGGGGTCCGCGCTCCCGGGCCCGGGGTGGGTGGTGGTAGGACCAGGCGGCCTCGACCAGCAGCCGGCGGGCGTGGTGGTTGCCGGTCTTTGGTGATGTGCCCGCGGTGGCGTTGCTGGCCCGAGGAGTACTCGGTGGGGACGATCCCGAGCCACGCGCACAGCTCTCGTGGGTGGCTGAACCGAGCGAAGTCGCCGATTTCGGCGATCAGCCCGAGCGCGGTGCGGGTCGAGATCCCCTTGAACCGCGTCAGGATCTCCATGGTCGGCGCCCACCGCTCGCCGCGCGCGATCGTCTCGAGGTCGCGGTCGAGCGCGTCGAGCTGGCGATCGAGCCCGTCGAGATGGAGCAGCATCTGGGCCAGCGCTGCGTGCGCGAGATCGTCGTCAAGGCGCTGGCGGATGATCCACTGGCGGTGGGTCTTGGTCCACTGCGTCTTGCCGTCACGGAAGATCCGCCCGTAGCGGAGCAGCTGCTTGCTGACCCGATGCCTCGCCGCGGTCCGAGCGCACCGCAGGTCATCGCGGCAGCGCATCAGGTCCCGGAGCCCTTCGGTCTCCGGCGACGGCGGCGCAACGAACGAGAGCTGCCCGCCGCGGTAAAGGCGCACGAGCTTCTTCGCGTCACGCCGATCGGTCTTGATCCGGTCGCCGGCGCGGACCGGGATCAGTGACGGCGCGACGACATCGCACGCGACCCCGAGCTCAGTCAGCAGGCGAAGCAGATCAAACCCGCCCGGCCCCGCCTCGTAGCAGACCGCCAACCCCTCCGGACCGCCGAGCTGGTCGACGAACCGACGGATCGCCGCCCGCGTGGTCTCGATCTGCTGCACCTCGGGCTGCCCACCCGACGGCGGCAGCGTCGCCGCGACGATCGAGAGCTTGTGCACGTCAAGGCTGACCCACAGACGCACATCGGCGGGCTGGTTGGAGCTAACGTCCGGCATGGCTGGTCCTCCGGTTGTATGCGGCTCTGGCCGACAGTGGCCCTAACACCACCGAAGCTAACCCGCGAACCTGCAACACGCGAGGGCCAGCCCCCTCGCGTCCATACTGACTAGTCGGTCTCGAGGTCTGGTCGGCATCGAAGGTCCTCCCCAAGGAGCTGGTCGATGCACTCCCGCGCCTCGAGGGACGCGGCACGAGCATCGAGCATCAGCCGGCCTGAAAAAACGTACCCTCAAGCCATCGACTCCCTCGCGCCCACCGCGCGCCAAGACCCTCCACGTCGCGCCCTGGTTGCGGGCGCCACCGGCTTCATCGGCGGCAGGCTCGCCGACGCCCTGGCCACCGCCGGCTGGACCGTCCGCTGCCTCGTCCGCAACCCTTCCCGCGCCACCCACCTCCAGGAGCGCGGCTACGAGATGCACGAGGGCGACGTCCTGCGCGAGGAGAGCCTGCGCGGCGCTGGAGAACACGTCGACGTCGCCTACTACCTCGTCCACTCGATGGGCCGCGGAAGCGAGGGCGCCTTCGCCGACCGCGAGCGCGCCGGGGCCCGGGCGTTCGCCAAAATGGCGCGCGCCGAGGGAATCCAGCGGGT
>JBBSIW010000195.1:0-5218 GCA_038231895.1 Solirubrobacterales bacterium
GACGCCATGGGGGCTGAGCTCAACGCCGGAACCGGCAAGGAGGCCACATCGGACTACGCGCGGGTGCTCGACCGCCAGCTGCCGCGAGCTTTCGACGTGGTGTCGGACATCGTGTGGCGCCCTGCCCTGGACGACATCGAGACCGAGCGCGCGGTGGTTCTCGAGGAGATCGCGATGTACGAGGACGACCCGCAGGACAAGGTGTTCGACGTGCTGGGCGCAGCCGTGTTCGGCGGGCATCCCCTTGGTCGCTCGATCATCGGTCGGGCAGAGGTCATCTCAGGCACTCCGCATGAGGCGATCGCCGACTTCCACCGCGCCCGTTACGTGCCCGCCAACGTGGTCATCGCCGCGGCCGGATCCGTCGACCACGACGAGCTGGTCGCCATGGCGCGCGAGCACGGCCCGGCCGCCGCGGCCGACGCGCCGCGACCGCCGGCGGCGCCCGAGGGCCTGCGCCCGTCGACGTGCTTCGAGGCCAAGGACACCGAGCAGTACCACGTCTGCCTGGGTGCGCCCGGGCTCGCGCGCCACGACGACCGGCGCTTCGCCCTGCGTGTCCTCGACAACGTCCTCGGCGGCACCTCGTCGTCGCGGTTGTTCCAGGAGGTCCGCGAGCGCCGTGGGCTCGCCTACGCCGTGTACTCGTTCTCGACGCAGTACGCCGATACCGGACAGGTCGGCATCTACGTGGGCACGCGCGGTGACAACCTGGCCGAGGCCCTGGAGGTCGTCGCCGCCGAGCTCGAGAAGGCACGTGAGAACCCCGCGTCCGACGACGAGCTGCAGCGCTCCAAGGAGAACGTCAAGGGCCGGCTCGTGCTCTCCCTCGAGTCCACGGCGACGCGCATGAACCGGCTGGGCTCGTCCGTGCTCGGCGACGTGCCGCTGCTGTCGGTGGATGAGCTGATCGAGCGCGTGGACGCGGTGACGATCGACGATCTCCGCGAGCTCGTCACCGAGCTCTACGCGTCGGAGCGTCTCTCGGCTGCGGGCATCGGTCCCGATGAGCAGATGTTTCAGCGTGCGCTGGAGCCCGTCGGACGGGTCGCGGCCGGAGCGGCGTGATCCGAGTCGCGGTCGCGGGCGCCGAGGGGCGCATGGGCGCGACGGTGTGTGCGGCGGTGCAGGCTGCAGACGACCTCGAGCTCACCGGCCGCGCAGACCCCCTGCTGGGCACGACGCTCGCGGATGTGCTGGATGACGCCGACGTAGTCGTGGACTTCACTCGGCCCGAGGCCGCGCTCGACAACGCCCTGGCCTGCGTCGAGGCGGGAGTGCACGTGGTGATCGGCACCACTGGCTTTGACCCGGCGCGGCTGCATGAGATGCCGGCCCACCAACCCGCCAACGTATTCATCGCCCCCAACTTCGCCATCGGCGCGGTGCTCATGATGCGCTTCGCGGCCGAGGCCTCACACCACATGGCTCGCGCGGAGATCATCGAGCTCCACCACGACGGCAAGCTCGACGCACCCAGCGGTACCGCCCGGCGCACCGCGGAGCTGATGGAAGGCGACGTGCCGATCCATTCGGTCCGCCTCCCCGGACTGGTGGCCCACCAGGAAGTCATCCTCGGCGACGTCGGCCAGACGTTGAGCATCCGTCACGACTCGAGCGACCGCGAGTCCTTCATGGCCGGAGTGCTGCTCGCCGTACGCAAGGTCGGCACGCTGACCCGGTCGCCCGTGGTCGGGCTCGAGCACCTGCTGTAGCGCGCCCGGTTTGGCGCCACCAGACGGGGTGGTCAGGTAGCTTGTAGGACGATGGCCTACAAGCGCAGCCTCCTGGTCGTCGCCAACCGGACGGCCGCCTCAGACGAGCTGCTCGATGCGCTGCGGGCGCGCGCAGAGCAGGGGCCGGTCGCCTACACGCTTGTCGTGCCGCCCACGACCGCGGGGTCGGCGGCGCGCGAGGCGGCCGAGGCCAAGCTGCAGACCGCGCTCAAGCGCGCGCACGAGGCAAAGCTCGAGATGACGGGCAGCCTGGGGCCGCCGGACCCCCTGGATGCGGTCGATGCCGTCTGGGATCCGCGGAAGTTCGACGAGGTGATCGTCTCCACGTTGCCCGGCCAGACCTCCAAGTGGATGCTCACGGACCTGCCCCATCGGGTCGCCCGCTTCACCGGAGTGCAGGTCACCCACGTCGTCGGCTCCGAAGAGCGGGCCGAGCCGGTGAGGGAGCCCGTCCCCCCGCGCGAGAAGCGGGGCGTGCTCTCACCCCTGACGGTGTTGAGCTGGGGCGGCAAGTCGCCAGCCGGTGAGCGCGAACGGGACGACGAGCCCGCCTGAGCCTGCGGGGGCGGTTCTTGCGGGACCCAGCCCGAGGTGCTTGACTCAGCGCTCCCGACTCCGAGCGAAGGCAGGCTTAATGGGCTTCATGGACAGGGCCAGGCAGATGGCCGAGCAGGCGCAGCAGAAGATCGACGAAGCACAGAAGAGGTTCAACGCGCAACAGCAGCAGGGCTCGCAGCCGACGCAGCAGGGCCCGCCGGTCGAGTACGACAAGCACGGCCGCCCACTCTCGACCGAGGCGACGGCGACGCCGGCGCCGCCAGCGGAGCCGGCGCCCGCTCCAGTCGGCGATCCGGCTCCCACGCCGGCCGATCCGGCGGCACCCGCCGCCGCCGTGCCCGACCCTCAGGCCCCCGCCGCCGCCTCCGACGCCCCGGCCCCGGCCGTGCCGCCAGCACAGGACCCCGACCAGCCGCCGAAGATGAGCAGCGGCGATCCGCTGGCCGGCTGAACGCCGGACCGGTTGCCTTTCGCGCTTTTTCGCGCTCGGACGTAGGGGAAGAGGGATTGTCCAATGACCGAAGTCCGTCCGAACAGCAGCTCAGGCCCGCCCCCGACGGTCCTCGCCAGCAGCGGCTGTTCTCCGTTCCGCGCCGCCTGGGATACTGCGGCCATGCCCGAGCTCGGCGCCATCCTCACCGCCATGGTCACGCCGTTCGACGTCGACGGACGGCTCAACGAGGAGGCCGCGGTGCGCCTCATGCACCATCTGGTCGACCATGGCTCGGATGGGCTCGTGGTGGCCGGAACCACCGGTGAGGCGCCAACGCTCTCCGACGAGGAGCAGCTGCGCCTGATCGAGCTGGCCGTGGACGAGGTCGGGGATCGCACGACGGTCGTGGCGGGCACCGGCTCGAACGACACCAGCCATGCCGTGCACCTCACCGAACGGGCCACGGAGTTGGGGGCGGACGCCATGCTCTCGGTCACCCCCTACTACAACCGGCCCAACCGGCGCGGGATCATCGCGCACTTCCGCGAGGTGGCGCGGGCGACCGATCGCCCGATCGTGCTCTACAACATCCCGACCCGGACCGGCACGAACATGCCGGCGGACCTGCTGTCCGAGCTGGCCCAGATCGAGCACGTAGACGCCGTCAAGCAGGCCAACGATGACGAGCTGGCGCTCGTCGACGGCCTCGACCTCTACGCCGGCAACGACAACACCCTCGCCCGCACGCTCGACCTTGGCGGCACGGGCGGCATCGTCGTCTCCAGCCATCTCGTGGGCGAAGAGATGCGGCGCATGGTCGACGAGCCAGATCAGCGGGCGCAGATCGATGCGTCGCTGCGCGACGTCTTCGACACGATCTTCCTCACCGCAAATCCAATTTGCGTAAAGGCCGCGCTCAACCTGCTCGGCCACGACGTTGGGGGGCTGCGGCTGCCGCTGGTCGAGGCCGACGAGCCCGAGCGCGGAGCGGTCCGCGCGATGCTCGACCGACACAGCCTGCTCGCAGCCTCGGCGGCCACGTGAGCGCACCGCCCGTCCGCGTTCTGCCGCTGGGGGGACTCGGCGAGATCGGCAAGAACATGACGGTGATCGAGTGCGAGGGACGCATCGTCGTCGTCGACGTCGGCCTGCGCTTCCCCACCGCGGACATGATGGGCATCGACCTCGTCCTGCCGGACTTCGCCTACCTTCGCGAGCGGGCGAAGGACATCGAGGCAGTGGTGGTGACCCACGGCCACGAGGACCACCTGGGCGCTCTGCCGTGGGTGCTGCGCGAGCTCGGTGAGCGCAACGTGCCGGTGATCCACGGTGGCGCGCTGACCATGGCGATGGCTCGCTCCAAGCTCGACGAGCACAAGCTCAAGGAGACGCCGCTCGAAGCCCTCGAGCCGGGTGATCGGGTGCAGGCCGGCCCCTTCGATCTGGAGCTCATCCACATGACCCACTCGATCCCCGACGCCTCGGCCGTCGCGGTCACGACGGAGTTGGGGACGATCCTCGTCACCGGCGATTACAAGTTCGATCAGACCCCGGTCGACGGCAAGCCGGCCGACGTCTCGCGGCTGGCCGAGCTCGGGCGGGAGGGCCTCCTGCTGCTGTGCGGCGACTCGACCAACGCCGATCGGCCGGGATTCTCGCCCTCCGAGGCGGGCGTCGGGCCTCATCTCGAGGAGACCTTCGCCCGCTGCCGCGGGCGCATCATCGTCACGAGCTTCGCCTCCAACGTCCACCGCGTCCAACAAGTGGCCGATGCCGCCGCCGCGCTCGGGCGCAAGGTGGCCCTGGTGGGGCGCTCGATGCGAAAGAACGTCAACATCGCGCGCTCGCTCGGGCACGTCGACCTCGCCGACGGCCTGCTGGTGCCGATCCGAGAGCTCGGCAGCTTCCCCGACGACAAGCTGGTCATCGTCTCGACGGGCTCCCAGGGCGAGCCGCTGTCCGCCCTGCGGCGGATGGCCCATCGCGACCATCCCCAGATCGAGCTCCACGCGGGCGACACCGTCGTCTTCTCCGCGACGCCGATCCCCGGCAACGAGCGCGCCGTGAACGAGACGATCGACCGCCTCTACCACATCGGCTGCGATGTCGTGACGCCGCGCGATGCTCCCGTGCACGCGTCCGGACATGGATATGCGGAGGAGATCAAGCTCATGCTCAACCTCACCCAGCCGCGCTACGTGATGCCCTTCCATGGCGACTACAAGCGCATCCACCTGCACGCCGGCCTGGCGGAGGCAGTGGGCCTGGATCCCGATGACATCTTCAAGGGCGAGAACGGCCTGCCGCTCGAGCTCGACGAGCGCGGAGCCCGGTTTGGCTCCCGCGAGCAGGCGGGGATGATCTTCGTGGACGGCGTCGACATCGGTGACGTGGCCGATGTCGCGCTGCGCGACCGCCGCATGCTCTCGGCCGACGGCATCTTCATCGTCGTGGTAACCGTCTCAGAGCAGGATGGGCGCTCGGTGGCCGA
>JBBSIW010000196.1:0-5206 GCA_038231895.1 Solirubrobacterales bacterium
CCGGTAGAGCGCCGGGGCATGGCGCTCCTCGAGCAGGGTCGCGACCTGCTCGTTGGCGGCGATCATCAGATGCTCGATGAGCCGATGGGACTCGGTCTGGGGGAGCTGACGCACCCCCACGATGTTGCCGTCTGCGTCGAAGTGAAACTCGGGCTCGGCGGACTCGACCTCGAGCGCGCCGCGGACGGCGCGCCTGCGGGCCAGGGCGGTAGCGACCTCGCGGGCGGCCGCCAGCGGCGCCGCCCACGGCTCGAGCGCCGGTTCGTGGTCGGCGAACACCCGATCGACGCGGTCGTAGTCCAAGCGCTCGTCGGAGCGGATCAGCGAGCGGTGAAACGCCGTTCGGCGGACCTCGGCGCCGTCGAGCTCCATCTCGACGGTCACCGCGTGGCGGTCCTCGCCGGGAACCAGTGAGCAGGCATGGCTGGAGAGCGCAGCCGGCAGCATGGGCTCCACGGCTCCCGGCACGTAGACGCTGGTTGCGCGCCGCCGGGCCTCGCGGTCGACCAGCGAGTCCGGTTGCACATGTGCGGCCACGTCGGCGATGTGAACCCACACGCGCCACGCGTTCTCCCCCAGCGCCTCGGCCGAGACCGCGTCATCGAAGTCGCGGGCGCTCGCGGGGTCGATGGTGAAGGTGGGCAGGTCACGGAGGTCCCGGCGGGGGGTCTCTCGTCCCGCCGTCGCCTCCCCCGCCGCGGCCTGCACGGCGTCGGAGAAGTGGCGGGAGAGGCCGCGGTCGAGCATGAGCGCCTCGATGACGTCGCGTGCGACATCGGGGCGACCGATGCGCCGAGTCACCCTGGCCTGCCCCCGCCCCTGGCCGCCGGTGCGCAGGAGCACCAGGTCACCCGGCGCCGCGCGGCGGTCGCGGTTCACGACGATGCTCTGCCCCCGGTCGAAGAAGGGCGCGGCGGTGAGGAAGCGCCCGCGCTTGTGCAGCACCGCGACGAGCGGTCCGTGGGGTCGCGGTGCCACGGTGAGGCGGTCAGCGCGCCTGCGCCGCCAGCGTGCGCAATGCGACGTCGAGCGACCGGTCGCGCTGACCGCGGCGGGGCGGGGCGACCGCGACGTCCGGCGCGATTCCCGCGCCGGGCTTCGTGCCTCCGCCGCCCAGGTTGCGCCCCTTCGGGGTGAAGTACTGGCCGACGGTGATGTCGAGCGCCCCGCCGTTCGAGAGCTCCTCCACCGCCTGGAAGACGCCTTTGCCGAAGGTTCGGGCACCGACCACCTTGGCGCCCCGGCGCTCCTGGAGCGCCGCGGTCACGATCTCCGCGGCGGACGCGGTGTCATGGTTGACGAGCACCACGACCTTGAACGCCGGCTTGATGGCGCCGCCCGTGGCCTCGTAGACCTTGCGGGGGCGGGTGCGGCCGTCGGTCGAGACGACGGTGCCGTCGGGCACGAAGATGCTCGAGACGAGCACCGCCTCGGAGAGCAGGCCGCCGCCGTTGTCTCGCATGTCGAGCACGATCCCCTTGGCTCCCTGGCTGAGCTGGGACTGGATGGCCCGGCGCAGCTCCCCGTGGACCCCGGAAGTGAAGCCCGCCACCGCGTCGACGCCCACCCGCACACCCTCGACGGTCCGCAGCCGCGAGGTCACCGACGGGGCCAGCACGCGAGCCCGCGTGACCCGCACCGTGCGACGTCGCGACCCGTCCACGACGGTCAGGCCGACCGCCGTACCCGGCTTGCCGCGGATCAGCGCGGAGGAGACCTGACTCGGGCGCCCCGCGATGGTCTGCCCCTCGACCGCCACGATGAGGTTGCCGCGGGCGATCCCGGCCTTGGCCGCGGGGGCGTCTGGAAACACCCGCGTCACTCGTAGCCCGCGCGCATTGACGGTCACCTCCATCCCCACACCTGAGAACTCGCCGCGCGCCTGGTCGAGGAACTGCCGGTAGGCCTTCGGGTCGAAGTAGTTGGAGAAGCGATCGTTGAGGCCGCGGACCGCCCCGGCGATGCCGGTGTTCACGAGCTTGTCCCCGGGGATCTTGCGAAAGTAGTCGCGGCGGATCAGGTCATAGGCCTCCTGCGTGGTGCGCACGTCTCCGGAGACCAGCGCCTTGCGCACCGGGGAGGGAAGCAGCTCCGGATGGCCGCCGAGGAAGATGCCGGCGATCAGCAGCAGGGGGACGGCGAGGGCGACCAGCGTCAGCGTCAGGATTCCAGAGCGGCGCGTCTCCACGCCCCCAGGCTACTCAGACCCGGAGAAAACGCCGCAGCGACAGCCCCGACCCAGCCGCGGAGACGCCGACGCTGGCCGCGATCAGCACCACCACCAGGAGTCCGAAGTTGATCGTGCTCGGAGCCGCGATGAGAGCAAAGTCGCGCTGGAGCGGATCGATGAGCGCGACCTTGGCCGTGCCCAGGAGGACGATGGCCAGGACGCCGCCGCAGGCGCCGACGATGATCCCCTCGATCACGAACGGCCAGCGGATGAACCAGTCGGTGGCGCCGACCAGCTTCATGACCTCCACCTCGCGGCGGCGGGAGAACAGCGAGAGGCGGATCGTGTTGGCGATGAGCAGGATCGACGCGGCGACGAGCAGAGCGGCCAGCAGCGCCATCGTGAGCTTGACCACGCGCGTGGCCGACAGGATCTTGCTGGTCTCGTCGCGGCGGTTCTTGACCTGGTCGATCGACGGATCGACCACCGTGCGCTTCCCGCCCGCCCCGACCGGCTCCAGGGCGTCGCGGACGCGGTCGATGTTGCTCGCGTTGTCGGGCGTGACGCGGAAGGTGTCGGGCAGCGGGTTGGTGCCCAGCAGCTCGTAGGCCTGCGGGTTGCGCTTGCGCTCGTTTCGGTAGGCCTGCGCCTTGGAGACGTAGTCGACCTTCTTGACGTGAGCCGTCTTGCTCGTCAGCTCATCGCGCACGCGCTGCACGTCGGCGGGCTTGGCCTCGGTCTTCATGTAAACGTCGAGCAGCAGCTTGCCGCGCACCTCGTTGGCCGCCCCGGTCGTGGCCTGCACGATGGGGATGAAGACACCGAGGACGAGCATGGTGACGAGCACCGTGGCCATCGCCGCGAAGCTGGGCATCGCGTTGCGACGCAACGCCCGCCAGGCCTCGCGCAGGAAGAACCCAAGACGCATCAGCGGGGCTGCGTCGGTGCCTGGCGGCCCGCGCGCTCGGCGGCCCGCTCGAGGCGCCGGGCGGCGGCCGGGTCGAGCTCTGGATCGGCGACGGCTCCGCGCATCCGGGCCGCGAACTCGCGCGTGCTCTCATCAGCGGCGTAGAGGCCGGTTGCCTCGTCCCGGACGATCTTGCCCTCGGCGAGCTGGATCACGCGCCGGCGCATCTTGTCGACCATGGCGTTGTCGTGCGTGGCCACCAGCACCGTGGTCCCCGTGCGGTTGATGCGGTAGAGCAGCTGCATGATCCCGATGCTCGTCTCGGGATCGAGGTTGCCCGTCGGCTCATCGGCCAGCAGCAGCGGCGGATGATGCACGAACGCGCGGGCGATGGAGACCCGCTGCTGCTCGCCGCCGGAGAGGTTCTCGGGATAGCTGTGCAGCTTCGTGGAGAGCCCGGTGAGGCGGAGGATGTCGGGCACCTTGTCGCGAAGCTCACGGCGCGAGCCGCCGGTGACCTGAAGCGCGTAGGCGACGTTCTCATACACCGTGCGGTCGGGCAGGAGCTTGAAGTCCTGCCACACGACGCCGATGTTGCGCCGGTAGTAGGGCACCTTGGCGCGCGGGATGTCGCCCAGCTCGCGACCGGCCACGTAGACCGATCCGGCGGACACCGGAACCTCGTGGATGAGGACGCGCATGACCGTCGACTTGCCCGACCCCGTATGGCCCACCAGGAAGACGAACTCGCCGCGCTCGATGATGAAGCTGGCACGGTCGAGGCCCACGTCGCCCCCCTCGTAGACCTTCGAGGCGTTGCGGAACTCGATGACCTGCGTGCTCACGCGGGGCGGCCGGCCGGCCGGCCGCTTGGGCTTCGCCGTGGCCTTGGCGTTCGCTCGCGGGCGCCGCAGGCGGTGGTGTCGTTCGGGGTGCGCCATCGCGGCGCCGAGGGTAGTGGCCCGCGCCGCTGCGCCCTAGGGGTGCAAGCGTTCCTGCACGCTACCGTGTGTGGTCGTGACCTCGATCGCCAGCTCCACCCTCGACAACGGCCTCCCGCTGCACCGCGTCGAGCTCGAGGGCGCGCGGTCGATCACGGTGCTGGTCGCGTTTGAGGCGGGCGCTCGCACCGAGCGCCCCGAGGAAAACGGAATGGCCCACTTCCTCGAGCACCTCGTGTTCAAGGGCGGGCAGAAGTTCGTCACCTACCGCGACGTCAACGAGACCGCCGAGCGGATGGGCGCGCAGCTCAACGCCTACACCAGCCACGACCTCGTCGCCTTCCACATCACCGCCCGGGCGGAGGCGGCGATGGAGGCAATCGACCTGCTCACGGACTTCGTCGGCCGCCCCCGCCTGGACGCGGAGGAGCTCGACCGCGAGCGCGGCGTGGTCATCCAGGAGATCGCCCGGGCCCACGACCAGCCTGCGACCCAGGCCGAGCACCTGATCGACAGCGCCGCGTTCGGCGACCATCCGCTCGGACGTCCCATCCTCGGGCCCGAGGCGCATCTGCGCAGCTTCCAGCGCGATGCCATCGTCGCCTTCCGCGAGCGGCGCTGGTCGGGCCGCCGCGGCGGCGCCTTTCTCGTCGGGAACCTGTCCGCGGTGCCTGACAACGGGGCCGTGGGCGAGCGCTTCGAACGTTTTCCCACCCTCACGGGGCCGGACTCCTACGAGCCCGCCCCCGCGCTTGCTGCGCGCACGCTCGTCGAGCGCCGCGAGTCCAAGCAGTCGCACCTGCGGATGTCCTACCGTCCCGCCGTCGACGTCTCAGACGCCCAGGCTCGGGCCACGCTGGGCATCTATGGGACGCTGCTCGGAGGGTCCATGGGCTCGCGCCTATTCGACGAGATTCGCGAGCAGCGGGGGCTCGCCTACTCCGTCTATGCGGTCGAGCACGCGTTCTCCGACGTCCCGGTGCTTCAGCTCTCGGCGGGCCTTGACTCCGGGAAGTGCGTGGAGGCATACCGGCGGATGAGCGAGATCGTCGACGAGCTGCGCTCCGACGGGCCCACGGAGGAGGAGGTGCACCGCGCCCGCGCCTACGCCGCCGGTCGACGCGTCCTCGCCTTCGAGAACACCAACGCCGTCGCGCGCTTCGCCGCCCAGCAGTCGATCGTCCACCA